>QBYD01000007.1 GCA_003282975.1 Pelagibacteraceae bacterium AG-325-C10 | reverse complement strand
CTCTAGAAAAACTACCAAAGATAGATAAATATCCAGATGGAATGACACTTCCATCTCCTAAAGGAAGAGATTTTAATGAAGGTGAGTTGCTTGGTTGTGTATCAGGTGAACTAGGATTAAGAAAATTTTTAGAGAGTAATGGTCATCAACTAGTAGTTACTTCTGATAAAGATGGTGATGGTTGTACTGCAGATAAAGAATTAGTTGATGCTGATATAGTAATCTCACAACCATTCTTTCCTTATTATCTTACAAGAGAGAAAATGGAGACAGCACCAAATTTAAAAATGGCAATTACTGCTGGAATTGGATCTGACCATGTTGACTTACAGGCAGCTATGGATCGCAAAGTTGATGTAGTTGAGGTAACTTACTGCAATTCTAGATCAGTTGCAGAACACATTGTTATGATGATTGTTTCAATGGTAAGAGATTATCATACACAGTACGCAATTGTTAATAATGGTGGCTGGAATATAGCAGATGCTGTTCAAAGATCATATGATGTTGAAGGAATGCATATTGGTACTGTTGCAGCTGGCAGAATTGGTTTAGATGCTCTTAGAAAAATGAAACCATTTGATGTTCATCTTCACTATTTTGACAGACATAGATTGCCAGATAATATTGAAAAAGAACTAAATTTAACTTTTCATGACTCTGTTGAGTCAATGGTTAAAGTTTGTGATGTAGTAACAATAAATTGCCCATTGCACCCTGAGACTGAACATTTATTTGATGAAGCAATGATAAATAAAATGAAAAAAGGTGCATATATCGTAAATACTGCTAGAGGTAAAATTTGTGACAAAGATGCTATTGCTGCAGCACTTAAATCTGGTCAGTTAAGTGGTTATGCTGGTGATGTATGGTTTCCACAACCAGCTCCTAATGATCATCCTTGGAGATCAATGCCTCATCATGGTATGACACCTCATACATCAGGAACGTCATTATCAGCTCAAACAAGATATGCTGATGGTGTAAGAGAGATACTAGAATGTTTTTTTGAAAAGAAAGAAATCAGAAATCAATATCTAATTGTTCAGAATGGAGAACTTGCAGGAATGGGTGCTCACTCTTATAGCAAAGGTACAGCTACTGATGGGTCTGAAGAGGCTGTAAAATACCAAAAAAAATAAGTTAATTTATTAAAAAGCGATTTATATATTTTATAAATCGCTTTTTTAAAGAAAAATCTCACTAATAATTAGTAAACTTTTTTTTCATTCTTTCATATTTTGTAAGTTAAAATATAATGATTTAATGAATTCTGAATACAAAGTATTAAAATATAAATCTAATAATTTAGAGGATTTTACTGATCAAATATCTATAGAAGAGCCTCTAGAAATAATTATAAAATATAAAGAAAAAGAAGTTTGGGTTGATAAAATTATTTCAATCACAATGAGAACGCCAGGTGACGATGAAGATTTAGTGAGAGGGTTTCTTTTCAACGAAAAAGTAATAGAAAAAATTAATTACATAGAAAAAATTGAGACCTTTGGAAAACCTTCAGAACAACATGGTCTCAAAAATAAAATTAAAATTACAATTAACAATTCAGATAATATAGATATTGATAAAATTAAACGAAATTTTTTAACAAATTCATCTTGTGGTGTTTGTGGCAAAAGTTCCCTGGATACTTTGGAAGTTATAAAAAAAGATAAAATTTTAAAATCATATCCAAAAATATCAAAAGAAGTTTTGATTAGTGCGACACATAAACTGCGTAAAAATCAATCAGAATTTTCAAAGACTGGTGGCATTCATGCAAGTGGATTATTTACTGCTAAAGGTGATATTGTTGCTCTAAAAGAGGATGTTGGTCGACATAATGCTCTAGATAAACTTATTGGTTGTGCTTTAAAAAAAAATTTACTCGATAATAGCTCTCAATTTTTAGTCTGCTCTGGAAGGCTTAATTTTGATCTGGTACAAAAAGCTCTTATGGCCAATATTGGCATTTTAATAGGTGTAGGTGCGCCAACCAGTCTCGCTATAGATTTAGCTAATAAGTTTGACATGACGTTAGTTGGTTTTGTAAAAGAGAATAGCTTTAATATTTATAGTAATAAAGATAGAATTATAATAGATAAGTAAGTTCACTAAAATTGTTAAAGGGTAAAGGGTAAAATTGTCAAAAAATATTAGTAACCTATCTGGTAGAGTTGGATTAAAAGATAATCTATTTAAACAAATATCTGAGAACACTCTTAATGGTTCTCCAAAAGATATTAATGAAATTGCAAAAAAGCATAATTTAGGTGTTTCAACACTTCATGGAGCTGAATCTTTTTATGAGTTTTTAAGGCCTTCTCACCGAGAAAAAAAAGCATTTGTTTGTAATGGAAGTGCATGCATGTGTGCGGGAACTCAAGAAAAACTAAAAGATACTTTAAAAGAAAAACTTGGTGACGATAAAGTTGGTGAAATGTTTTGTCTTGGTCATTGTTATGAAAATAATGCATTTCACTATAATGGTGAAAATTATGCAGGAAAAGATATAGAAAAAATTGATCAAATTTTAAAAGGTGAAGATATCAAACAAGATAAGTTTTTTTCAAAAAGTTTTGCTACAACAAGTTTTTTGATGGATGATAAACTTTCATCGACTGATCAATTTAAAGATCAACTTAATAAATTTTTAAAAACTGATAAAAAAGAAATTATTAAATCATTATTAGATTCTAATCTAACTGGTAGAGGTGGTGCAGGTTTTCCTACGGGAATGAAATGGGATTTCTGTAGCAAAGCAAAAGGTGATAAAAAATATGTTCTTTGCAATGCTGATGAGGGTGACTCAGGAGCGTTTTCAGATAGATATCTTTTAGAGGACCAACCTCTAAAAGTTATCTTTGGGATGGTAATATGTGGTCTAGTAATTGGAAGTGATGAAGGTGTTTTGTATATAAGAGGTGAATATCCAAAGTCTATTGAGGCAATTAACGGTAGCATTAATGAACTTAAAAAATTAAATCTGTTAGGTGAAAATATTTTAGGAACAGATTTTTCATTTGATCTTGGTATTTGTATTGGTCAAGGTGCATATATATGTGGTGAAGAAACTGCATTAATTGCATCTATTGAGGGCAGACGTGCTGAAGTAGATGTAAGACCTCCTTTTCCTGTTACTGAGGGTTTGTATAAAAAACCAACTGTTGTAAATAATGTAGAAACTTTAGCTGCAGCAACTGGTATTTTAATTAATGGTTCTGAAAAATTTTCAGAAATAGGAAATAAAAAATCTGCAGGAACAAAACTAGTTTGTCTTGATAGTTTTTTTAATAATCCTGGTGTTTATGAAATTGATATGGGAACATCTATGAAAAAAATATTTGAAGAAATTGGTGGTGGATATAAAGAACCTGTTAAAGCATTTCAAATAGGAGGTCCATTAGGTGGTGTTGTGCCTTTGGCTGAGATTGATAATTTAAATTTAGATTTTCAAGAATTTACTGCAAAGGGATTTATGTTAGGACACGCAAGTGTGGTTAGTATTCCAAAAGATTTCTCAATGTCAGAATATATTCATCATCTATTTGAATTTTCTGCTGAAGAATCATGTGGAAAGTGTTTTCCTGGAAGGCTAGGATCGTACAGAGGTAAGGAAATGTTTGATCAGGCTAAGAAAAAAACAGCTAAAATACCTCTTAAATTGCTTAATGAATTGTTAGTTACAATGCAAAAAGGGTGTTTGTGTGCTCTATGTGGAGCAATCCCTACTCCAATAATGAATATTCTTAAGTACTTTGGAGATGAAATGAAAAATGATATGGTTAAAGATAATTAATGAGTTCTGAAAAAAGAAAAATTGCTTACATAGACGGAAAGCCCTACGAAATAGGTGCTAATCACACATCTATATTAAAATTTGTTAAAAGCTATGTTGGAGAAAAAAAAGTTCCAACTCTTTGTGATGATCCAAATTTAGCACCCTATGGTGCTTGTCGTGTATGTTCAGTTGAAGTTGCTCTGGAAAAAGACGGTCCTACAAAAATGGTTGCCTCTTGTCATACGCCAGTTGCTGAAAACCAACATATTTTTACATCTAACGAAGCAATAACAAGTCTTAGAAAAAATATTGTTGAGTTAGTTTTAACAGATCACCCTATGGAATGTGATAGTTGTGAAGTGAATAATAATTGTGAACTTCAAACAGTTGCTAATGATTTAGGTATTTCGGATCACAGATATAACAGTCCAAAACAGCATAAAGGAATTCCAAGAGATACTTCTCATGATTACATGAGAATGAACTTAGATAATTGTATTAATTGTGGAAGATGCGTTAGAGCATGTGACGAAATACAAGGATCATTTGTTTTAACAATGAGTGGTAGAGGTTTTGAGTCTAAAATTACTACAGACAATGATATGACTTTTGGAGACTCCTCTTGTGTTTCTTGCGGTGCATGTGCTCATACTTGCCCAACAGATGCTATCTCTGATGTTTTTCAATCTAAATCTGCAGCTGTAGATAAAAAAGTTAGAACTACATGTTCTTATTGTGGTGTTGGATGCAATTTAGAGGCATCTATTAAAGATGAAAAAGTTGTAGCAATTGATACACCTAAAGAAACAGAAGTTAACGCCGGTCATACTTGTATTAAAGGAAGATATGCATTTAGTTTTTATGAACATCCTGACAGATTAAAAACTCCGTTGATAAAAAGAAATGGAAAGTTTGAAGAAGCTTCATGGGATGAAGCGTATGATTTTATCAAAACAGAAATGAACAGAATTGTAAAAGACAACGGTCCAGATGCATTTGCAGGAATTTCATCAGCAAGATGTACTAATGAAGAAAACTATATCTTTCAAAAAATGATTAGAGCAGCTGTTGGAACTAACAGTGTTGATTGTTGTGCTCGTATTTGTCATTCGCCTACAGCATGGGGTATGCAACAAACATTTGGAACGGGTGCTGCAACTAATTCTACTGAAGATATTTATCATGCTGATTGTTTTATAGTTATTGGAGCAAACCCAACAAATGCTCACCCAGTAACTGGTGCAAAAATTAAACAGCAAGTTATGAAAGGTAAAAAATTAATCGTCCTTGATCCAGTTACTACTGATTTAGCTAAACTTGCAGATTACCACATAAAACTAAGACCAGGAACTAATGTTGCAGTTCTTAATATGATGCTACATTTTATTATAAAATCTAAGCTATATAACGTTGATTTTGTAAGAGATAGAACCGAAGGTTTTGATAATTTTATCAGAGAAATAGAAAGACAAGATATAGATCATTTAGCTAGTGTTGCCGGTGTAAATAAACAATTAGTTAAAGAGGCAGCAATTACATATGCAACAGCTAAAAATTCAATGGAATTCCATGGACTTGGAGTTACTGAACAAGAACAAGGGTCAAAAACAGTAATGTTAATTGCAGATCTTGCCATGATTACAGGAAATATTGGAAGAAAAGGTGTTGGCGTAAATCCACTTAGAGGGCAAAATAATGTTCAAGGAGCTGCCGATATGGGATGTCAACCTCATCAAGGAGCAGGTTACTTTGAAGTTGCAGATGAAAAAAATCAAAAATTTTATACTGAAAAATATGGTGTAACACACCCAACAAAACCAGGATTAAAAATTCCACAGATGTTTGAAGCTGCAATTGATAAAGAATTAAAAGGTCTGTGGATTATAGGAGAAGATATTGTGCAAACAGATCCGAATAGTGCACATGTCATTGAAGCAATGAACTCATTAGAACTTTTAGTTGTTCAAGAAATATTTATGAGTGAGACAGCTAAACTTGCAACTGTCGTGCTTCCAGCGACAACCTTCTTAGAAAAAGATGGAACATTTACTAATACAGAAAGAAGAATTCAAAGAGTAAATAGAGCAGTTCCACCATTACCAGGCACAAAACCAGATGGTGTAATTGTAACTGAAATGATGCAAAAACTTGGTTTTGATCAACCCACATATGATGCAGACAAAATGTTAAAGGAAATTGCAGATGTGGTTCCTTTCTTTAAAGGAGTGACAAGAGAAAGACTTGGCAAACTTGGATTACAATGGCCAGTTCAAGAAGATGGAACTGATACTCAAATTTTACATACTGAGACATTTAAATTAGGAAGAGGAAGACTTAAAAATTTTGATTGGAAAGAATCAACAGAAATTGAAACTAATAAAAAAGATTATCCTTTAATTTTAACGACTAGTAGAGTTCTACAACATTATAATGCAGCAACTATGACTAGAAGAACAAAAAATATAAATATAGTTGATGAAGATGTTCTGCTCATTCATCCAAACGATGCAGCAAATAGAGATCTTAATACAGGTGATATTGGAAGACTATATTCAGGAAGAGGTGAAGTTGCTTTAAAAGTTGAGGTCACTGATAAAGTTAAAGAAGGAATAGTATTTACAACTTTTCATTTTCCTGAACACATGGTTAATATGGTTACAGGTCATGGAAAAGATGAAGAAACTATGTGTGCTGAATATAAAGTATCTTCAGTTGAGGTTCAAAAAATTTCAAATCAGTTTAAAACGGAAGTAAAACCTAAAGAAAATCAAGCTGAAGTAATTTAATTTAAATGACCATTGGTTGGCATTTTGATAATACCTATTCAAAACTTTCTAATAATTTTAAAGAGATAATTAAACCAACACCTGTTAAGGATCCTGAATTAATAATATTGAATGAAAAACTTGCTGAGGAATTAAATTTAGATTTTTCTAATATTTCAAAAAACGAATTGGCAAAAATTTTTTCAGGTAATGTTTTGCCTGAAGGAAGTTCTACAATTGCCCAAGCTTATGCAGGTCATCAATTTGGACATTTTACTATGCTAGGGGATGGAAGAGTCGTCCTGTTAGGTGAGCATTTAGTCAATAAAAACAAACGTTTTGATATCCAATATAAAGGGTCTGGAAAAACATCATTCTCTAGAAGTGGTGACGGACGCGCAGTGTTAGGACCAATGCTTAGAGAATATATTGTTAGCGAGGCTATACATGCATTAAATATTCCAACCACAAGAAGTTTAGCTGTAATTAGTACAGGAGAAAAAGTTTTTAGAGAAAATTTATTACCTGGAGCAATTTTAACTCGTGTAGCATCTAGCCATATTCGTGTTGGAACTTTTCAATATATAGCTGCAAAACAAAACATAGATGATTTAAATACTCTAGTTAATTATACAATTAATAGACACTATCCAGAAATTCAAACATCTAACAATAAAGCATTAGACCTTTTAAATCTCGTAATGGAAAAACAATGTCAATTAGTTGTAAATTGGATGCGGGTAGGCTTTATTCATGGCGTAATGAATACAGATAATATGGCTATCTCAGGAGAAACTATTGATTATGGTCCTTGTGCATTTATGGATCTTTATAATCCAAAAACAGTATTTAGTTCAATAGATAGATTTGGAAGATATTCATTTTCAAACCAACCACCAATAACTAAATGGAATTTAGCTAGATTTGCTGAATGCCTCATACCACTAATTGATAAAAATGAAGATAAAGCAATTAAAATAGCAAGCGAAACGATTAATAATTTTCAAAATATATATGAAGAAAAATGGTTAAACATGATGAGAGACAAACTTGGTTTTTTTGGAGAAGATAAAAGTGATAAAAAGATCATTAAAGATCTACTGAATTGGATGGAACAAAATAAAGCAGATTATACAAATACCTTTTGTTACTTAATGAATAATGATTCAATTAATAATGAAATCTATAAAGATCAAAAATTTTTAACATGGATTAAGAATTGGAAAAATAGAGTTTTAATTAATAATGGCTCTATTGAAAAATCTTTAAAACTTATGAAAAATAATAATCCAATTGTAATACCAAGAAACCATAAAGTAGAAGAAGCATTATTAACTGCTAATGAAAATAATTTAGATAATTTGAATAACTTACTATCCGTTTTAAAAAACCCTTACAATAATTTACAAAATATTAATGAATTCCAATCCCCATCTTCAAATAACAATTATCAAACTTATTGTGGAACTTAATTCTATAAAACGTAAGGTTCAGGTCTAGCGCTGTTACCAAGCACTCTTTCAACTGCGAAATCGCTTATATCAATTGTTTGATATGAGCCAGTAGTGATTAATTCTGTTAAAGCTCTTCCAATTCCAGGTGCTTGCATTAAACCTCTTCCTGTAAAACCTGAAGCCATATATACATTGTCATATTTAGGATGTTTGCCTACGACTGCATTATTATCTAGTTTATTACAGTCATAATAACCTGCCCAACCACCAGTTAATTTTAATTCTTCAAATGCTGGTATTCTTTTAGCCAATGCTGGCCAAACTAATTCCTCAAAATCATTCCAAGCTGGCTCTAAATCTTCTGCATCAAATACTGAATGTGGTGATCCTGCAAGATACTCTCCTCCTTCCGGTCTCCAATAAACTCCAGTGGTTAAATCACCAGTTAAAGGCATTTCTTTTATATATTTTGGGCACTTAACTCTAAAAACAGTATGTTTTTGGGGTACAACAGGAATATCATCGAGCAACTTTTTGGTCCAACATCCAGCGGCAGATATTATGGTATTAGCTTTGATTTCTGAGATACTTTTAACTTCTCCTTTAATAAATTCAGCTCCTAACTCTATAGCTTTACTTTTTAACGCTCCATGAAACATGAATGGATCAATCCAACCTTCACTTTGATTATCTGTATAAGTAGCTGTCTCAATTCCATCACTGTTAATGTAAGGAAAAACATTTGATAACTCAGAACCCTTAATATTTTTTGTACCTGCATCACACTCTTTATGATTTTCAAGGGCTCGATATTGTTCTTCAGCATGTTCAGGTCCAAACATTAATAAATAACCATTAGTTACCATACTAGCTGTAGGGTTAGGATTTTTCTCTGTTTTCAAAACTTCAGGGATGTTAAATATAAATTCCCTTGCAAATTTACCTAAGAGAATATTTTCTTTTTGAAAAAATTGTCTTCTAAATCCTCCTAGGGATAAAGGAAATGAGGCAGTTTTATATGTAGGATCTCTCTCTATTACTTTAACCTTTCTGCCCTCTTTTGATAAAAAATAAGCGGTAGCTGTACCAATTATTCCACCACCGATAATTACTACGTCATCCATAATTAATTTAATATTAATAAGTTCACATTAAGAATTAATGCATAGCAGCACCAAAGTAAATATGGAATCATTAAATAAGTACTTAACAGATTGACACGTTTAAACTTAACAATGAGAATTATTATCAATACGATTAATATAATTAATATTATTAATGCTAAAAAGATATTATGAAATACAAAAAATATTATACTCCAAGTTGTATTAAAAATTAAATGTATAAAATAAATATAAACAGTGTTCATGTTTCTTTTTTTTGAATGCCAAAAAAACCAAATCGCCACTGTCATCATTAAATAAAGTGTTGTCCAAACAGGTGCAAAAATCCAATCTGGTGGATTAAACGATGGTTTAATTAATTGTGAATACCAAGGTTCTTTAAAATTAATAGTAGCTAATCCGCCAATTAAAGAAGCTGAATAAGTAATGAAAAAAAATAATATAAAAGTTAAAAATTTATTTTTAATCATGATAATAATATAACAATATAATATGAATAAAAAAACTATTTGGATCACAGGCGGTAGCACTGGAATAGGTAAGGCTTTAGCAATTAAATTTGCAAGTAAAGGTTGGAATGTTGCTGTTTCTGCTAGACGTGAGGAACTTTTAAATGAATTGTCGGATGATTATGAAAATATATCTTCTTTTCCTCTTGATGTAACTGATCAGATTAAATGTATAGAGGTATTCAATCAAATCAAAAATAAATTTGAAAATATTGATATTTGTTTTTTTTCAACTGGAACATGGAACCCAAAAAAAGAAAAAGACATTGATGTTCAGCAAATGGAAGATGTTTTCAAAGTAAATTTCTTTGGAACAGTTAATACAATAAAAGTTGTCGAGAAATATTTTAAAGACAAAAAAAAAGGTATTATTACAATAGTTTCCTCTATAGCAGGTTATCGAGGACTACCAAATTCAACAGGATATGGTCCTTCAAAGTCAGCATTAAATAATTTAGCTGAAAGTTTATATTTTGATTTTAAAAGATTTAATGTCCGTGTCTGCTTGGTTTCACCTGGTTTTATTCAAACACCAATGACCGATAAAAATGATTTTAAAATGCCATTTTTAAAGACTGCTGACTATGCTGCAGATAAAATTTATGATGGTTTAATTAACAAAAATAATTTTGAAATTCATTTCCCTAAGACACTGACTTTAATCTTAAAATTTTTGAGCTTCTTACCTAGTAGTATTTATTTTACTTTGCTAAGTAAACTTACAAAATATCAAAAGAAAAATTAACTTTTATTAAGATTTTTGCTAGTCCACCATTTGTCTAAAATGAAATACCAAATTGAGTTTGCAAGTGGTTCTATGATTGCATCTGTTAAAGCAATAACAAAAGATACATCAGCAACTAACATAAGAACAGTTATTGCAATAGCAAAATGACCAATTGTATAAATAATAGTTCTTAATATCGAGCCCTTGTTATTTCTAAATATATTTTCGGCTGCTTTGAATATGCCGGTGGTAACTTCCATTTTCACTTCTGGGATAAATAGATTTCTTTAATCTTTTTTAGCTCTGAGAACAAACATCTTTAATAACAGGTACACTTGCACAATCATTACATTTTGTTTTTTGAACAATACAACCGTTATCAAGAACTTTTACATCTACAACTCTATCGCATTTAGAACATATAGATGAAACTGTTAGTCCACATTTTTTACAACTATAGTTTTGTGTTTCCATGATTTAACAATATTTTTTTTTAAATAAAGAAACAACAAAATTGTTGGCGAATGATAATCAATCTCACATTTTTTTTGAGAATGATTATCGTTATCTATAAAAACCCAATAAAGAAAAAATTTAATCTTTTACAAATACAACTGTTAATTCCGCTACCTTGAAACCAAATTTAGTCATAGTCGCTCTATTAATTGCAACTTTATCATCTTGTTTAAAAATCCAGTCATCAAAAGTAATTTTCATCTCTTTTCCTTTTACAGGAACTAACAATACATACTCAAACTTAAATGCAGATCCATAAGAATACCCTTTTGCCTTGCCAACAACATCTCCTGCTGTCCCCTCGTAATTATGCTCATCAATTTTATTTATTTTCCATTCTCTGTCTTGTACTTCGCCATCATCCCAATTAAATTTTTCTTTTAGAATTAATTGCTTCCCGTCCCAAGTTCCATTTAAAATTGCAGAAAATTGTCTTGTAACTTTTCCTGATCTATTTTGTAAAACACCCCAAGCCTTAACATTTCCAGATAAATATTCCTCTATAATTAATCTTGGTTCTTTATTTTTAAAATCCTCTGGTTTCATAGCGCTATTATTTGAGCAACTTGTAATTAAGAATAATGAAATTATCAATGAAATTGATTTAATAATTTTTATATGTCGCATAATTATTTCCGTAATTTTCATTTGCTTTGCATTGAAAATTGTATCAGATCAATATTTTTTGATTTAAATCCAGCTTCACAATAAGAAAGATAAAATTCCCACATTCTTTTAAACGTCAAGTCAAAACCTTGGTTTTTGATTAAATCCCATTTTTTTAAAAAATCATTTCTCCATATGGCCAATGTATTTGCATAATGGTCAGCATAAGAAATATACGAATTAATAGTTAACCCATTATCAGAAACATAACGATTAATGCTATTTTTGTTTGGTAAAAAACCCCCAGGAAAAATATATTTTTGAATAAAATCCTGCTTGTTTTTGTATCTGTTAAATAACTTATCATCTATGGTAATAGCTTGAATGGCAGCTTTTCCACCATCAGATAAATTATTTTTTATAGTTTTAAAATAACTCTCTAAATAATTTTGACCAACAGCCTCGATCATCTCAATTGAAGCAATAGAATTATATTTCCCCTGAAGATCTCTATAATCTTTTATTTCAATATTTACTTTTTCATTTAAACCACAGTTAAAAATTCTTTTTTTTGCATATTCAAATTGCTTTTTTGATATTGTGATACAGTCTAGCTTAACATCATATTTTTTACCTAAGTATTCAGCAAATCCGCCCCAACCACATCCTATTTCTAATACTTTATCACCGTTATTTGGTTTGATTAAATCAATTAACTTCTGATATTTGTTATTTTGAGCATCAGAAAGATTTTTTGATCTACCATCAAAAATAGCGCTTGAGTATGTAAGTGTATCATCTAACCAAAGAGAGAAAAAATCATTACCTAAATCATAATGTTTAGCAATATTTTCTTTGCTTCGACTTTTAGTGTTTTTAATTATTTTGTTTCTAAAAAAATTAATTATTGGAAAATCAAGAAGTCCTGAAAATTTATGCATTACTTCAATATTTCTTGCAGTTACTTCAATCAAATTTGATAAGTTTGAAGTTTCAAATTCCCCTCTCATATAACTTTCTGCGAATCCGATGCTACCATCTCTAATTAAATTATAATTAAAGTCTGGTTTTTTAATTAAAATATCGGCATGTAATTTTTCATTTGAATTTCCAAACTTTAAAATTTTTCCATAAAATGTGGTTATCTCAAGATATCCATGATTAATGTTATTAAGAAATTTAAAAACTAATCTATCTGCTGTATTATTTAATAACATTAATTTTCTATTGTTAAATTATTTTTTATTTTTAACTTTTTCTTAATAAATTTAATTCCTTTCATCCACAATTTAAACGCTTCAAAATGTATCGCAGAAATTATCTTAAATGTCATTAATGGGTGTTTTAGATAAGATTTCATCAAATTTTTACTAGTCAAATCAGATCTTTCACCATCTTGAGATGCAAAAAGAATTTTTCCCTTTTGATCATATTGATCTATTATGACAGATAGCTTTTGTGCTGGATTTAATATTTTAAAATAATAGTTACAATTCATTTCAATAAACGGTGAAACATGAAACTTTTTTGAACAATTATTTTGAATTAATTTATTTTGGTTTTCTACTTTAAAGAAATATGTGTGTTGTTCGCCGAAAGTATTTTTAACCTCGTATAGAATAGAAATTAAATTTTCATTTTGATCATATACAAAAAAGACACTAAGAGGATTAAAAACATAACCTAATATCCTTGGATAACATAAAAGTTTTACTCTTATATTAACTGTACTAACATTGTTGTTACTTAGGTTATTTTTCACCCAATCAAGAAGAGATGATCCATCACGGTTACCATGATCTACTTCGTAGAAACTTATTAAATTAAACTTATTCAAAGAAAAAAAGTTTAATTTGTCGTCAAGCTCATTCAACTCTGACAAATCTAGAAATAGAGAAAATACTTTATATTTAAAAAAATTTTCTTTTGGTTTAAATCTCTTATGAATTACACTCCCACTATATATACAAGAATTAATCATTAAGATTTTTCAGCATTTCAATAGATGATTTTATTCCATCTTCATGAAATCCGTAACCAAAATAACTGCCACAAAAAAGTAAATCTTTTTGATTTTGTATTTTGACAAGTTCAGATTGAGAATCTAATGCGTTTTGATCATAATAAGGATGAGTAAATTTTACTTTTCTCAATATTTTTTTATCATCAATTTTAAAATAAGGATTTAGAGTTAAAAAAATATTTTCATCACACTTTAGGTTTTGTAATAAATTTAACCAATATGTAATTGAATTTTTCTCAAGATTTTTATCATCTATAGAAGAGTTCCAAGAGGACCAAGCTTTTTTATTTTTTGGCATAGCCCTTTGATCTGTGTGAATATAAGCTATATTTTCTTTATAACTGAAATTCGACAGAATGTTTTTTTCATCATCAGTAGGATTATCAATTAATTTCAAAGCTTCATCAGCGTGCGTCGCTAAAATTACTTTATCATAATCAAAGAATTCACTTTCTCCACCATAATACAAATCTAGTCCTGATGATTTTCTTTTTATTTTTGTAACTTTATAATTTTTATAGTGTTCTCCACTTATTTTAGAAATAATTTTACTAACATAAGTTCTACTTCTATTAGTTACTGTATACCACTGAGGTCTATTTTTTAATTTGAATAAACCATGATTTTGAAAAAATTTAAGAAAAAAAATAATTGGCATCTTGCTTGCTTCATACGGAGGCATTGACCAAATAGCAGATACCATTGGAATTATATGATAATTAATAAATATTTTGGATAATTTATTAATTTTTAAATATTCGCCTAAAGTGATTTTGTCATTGGATATAATTAAATGATCACTTTTTTTATAAAATTTTATTATATCAAAAAACATTTTCAAGAAATCAATGTTGAATAAATTTGATTTATTAGAGAAAATTCCACTTAATCCTTTCCCACAATATTCAAAATTTGTATTATCCACTGAAACTGAAAAAGACATATTACTTTTTTCAATTTGAATATCATTTTCCTTAAAGAAATTTATTAAATTTGGATAAGTTTGAAAGTTAAAAACAATAAAACCAATATCTACAGAAACTTTTTTTTTATCAAAAAACAAATCTATTGTATGAGAATGTCCACCGAAATGATCCTCCCGCTCAAAAAGATCTACATGATTTTTTTTTGATAAATAATAAGCAGCACTTAATCCAGAAATGCCTGATCCAACAACAGCTATTTTCATTAGTTGTTATGCTGCATCTTCTTTAAACTCATCCATACTTGGACAAGTACAAAAAATATTTTTATCTCCGTATACATTATCCACTCTTGCAACTGGAGGCCAAAATTTATTTGCTTTTAAAAATTTAGCTGGATATGCAGCTTGCTCTCTTGAATATTTATGGCTCCATTCATCAGAGGCTAATTCAATATCTGTATGTGGTGCATTTTTAATTGGATTGTCAATTTTATCAAATTTACCTGACTTGATCATATCTATTTCAGATTTAATATTAATTAAAGTATCACAAAATCTATCTAGTTCAGATAAGCTCTCACTTTCTGTTGGTTCGATCATCATTGTACCAGCAACTGGCCATGACATTGTCGGTGCATGGAATCCATAATCTATCAATCTTTTAGCTATATCTTCTTCCGTAATCCCTGTTTCACTTTTAATAGATCGAATATCAATTATACATTCATGGGCAACATTCCCGTTTGAGCCTTTATAAAGAATTGGATAATGGTCTTTTAGTCTATGAGCTATATAATTTGCATTTAATATTGCAACTTGTGTAGCTAGTTTTAAACCTTGGGATCCCATCATTTTAATATACATCCAAGAAATTGATAAAATGCTTGAGCTTCCCCACGGTGCTGCTGAAACTGATCCAATTCCTGTGGCAGGTCCACAATCTTTAACAACTGGATGATTAGGTAGATAAATTTGTAAATGTTTTTTACATGCTATTGGTCCCATTCCTGGTCCTCCTCCACCATGTGGTATACAGAATGTTTTATGCAAATTTATATGACAAACATCTGGACCAAAATTACCAGGTCTTGCTATACCAACAAGTGCATTTAAATTTGCGCCATCCATGTAAACTTGACCACCATGTTCGTGAATTAATTTACATATATTAGTGATTTTTTCCTCAAATACACCATGAGTAGATGGGTATGTAACCATTAATGCTCCAAGGTTTTCAGAATGCGTTTCAGCTTTTTTCTTTAAATCTTCAAAATCAACATTTCCTTCTTTGTCACAATCAATTACAACCACTTTCATGCCTACCATTTGAGCACTAGCTGGGTTAGTTCCGTGTGCTGAGCTTGGTATTAAACAAATATTTCTATTTTTTTCGTCTCTATCTAAATGATATTTTCTAATTACCATTAATCCTGCATATTCCCCTTGAGCACCTGCATTAGGTTGAAGTGAAACTCCAGAAAAACCGGTAATAGATCTTAACCAATTTTTAAGATCAGTGAACATTGCTCTATATCCTTCCATTTGTTCAATAGGAACAAACGGATGAGGCTCAGCTAACTCTCTCCATGAAATAGGTATCATTTCTGCGGTAGCATTTAATTTCATAGTACATGAGCCAAGTGCAATCATAGTTCTGTTAAGAGCTATATCTTTATCTTCTAATTTTTTTAAATATCTGAGCATTTCAGTTTCTGAATGATATGAATTAAAAACAGGATGTTCTAAATATTTCGATGTTCTTAATAAATTTTTTGGTAAATTAGGCAAACTTGCCGAAGGATCCTCTCTTTTAATTGACTCTGCTGCATTAAAAATTTTTAATAATTGATTTGCTCTGTAAACATTTTTCTTTTCATCAAAAGAAACTGCTAACATTTCAGAATTAACTTTTCTGATGTTTACTTTTTGATCTAATGCATTTTTATAGATCTGATCGGTTTTTTCCCTTGTTACAATTGTGACTGTGTCAAAGAAATGATCTGAATAAATCTCATACCCTGATTGCTTTAATTTTTCTGCAAAGTTTTTAGCTAATTGAGAAACTCGCTCAGCAATTGTTCGAATACCTTCTGGACCATGATATATAGCATATGCCGCCGAAACAATTGCTAATAACGCTTGAGCAGTACAAATATTACTTGTGGCTTTATCTCTTCTAATATGTTGTTCTCTTGTTTGAAGCGATAATCGATAAGCTTTATTTCCGTGTCTATCAACAGATACACCAATAATTCTTCCTGGCATCGATCTTTTAAATTCATCTTTAGTCGCAAAGAAAGCAGCGTGCGGTCCACCATAACCCATTGGAATTCCAAATCTTTGAGAGCTACCTACAGCAATATCTGCTCCTAGTTCTCTAGGAGTTTTTAACATTGCTAAAGCTAATAAATCAGAAACTAGGACTGCCTTACCGTTATTTTTATGGATTTTACTTATTGCTTCACTAGGGTCTTTAATATCTCCCAAAGTTCCAGGATATTGTAATATACCACAAACCAAATCTTCTTTTAATTGATCTAATACTTTATCTTCATTGCCAACAAGTACTTTTAACCCCATTGGTTCTGCTCTTGTTTGAATTACATCTATTGTTTGAGGATGACAATTTTCTGAGACAAAAACTAAATTGCTATCCTTTTTATTTAATCTATGACTTAATCCCATGGCCTCTGCAGCTGCTGTTCCTTCATCTAATAAAGATGCGTTTGCGATATCCATACCTGTGAAATCAACAATCATCTGCTGAAAATTTAGCAACATTTCCAATCTACCTTGAGCTACTTCGGGCTGATAAGGTGTATAAGCAGTGTACCAACCTGGATTTTCTAAGATATTTCTTAGAATTACGTATGGAGTGTAAGTTCCATAATAACCCATTCCTATAAAGTTAGAGTAAATTTGATTTTTTTTGGAAATTGCTTTTAATTTTCTTAATGCTTCATATTCTGAATTTGACTCACCAATATTTAATTCATCTTTTAATTGGATTTTTTCTGGAACTGTACTTTTTATTAAGTCATTTAGTGATTTGTAATTAAGTTCCTTTAACATTTTATTTTGATCTTCATTTGAAGGTCCAATGTGTCTTTTTAAAAAATCTTTTTGAGAATTATGTAACATTAGCTTGAGCTCTCCTTTGCAAATTTATCGTATTCTTCTTTATTCATAAGGCTATCCATTTCAGATTGATCTTTCATCTTAAGTTTAAAAAACCATGCTGATCCCTCTGGATCTTCATTAATTTTAGAAGGGTCATCAACTATTGCTTGATTAGTATCTACTACCTCACCACTAATTGGAGTATAAACATCACTGGCAGCTTTTGTAGATTCTACCACTCCTGCAGTTCCATCTTTTTCAACGTTAGATCCTTTTTCAGGAAGTTCTGCAAAAACTATATCTCCAAGCATTTCTGTTGCATGCTTTGTAATTCCTATTGTAGCTACGTCTCCCTCTAAAGTAATCCACTCATGTTCTTTCGAAAATTTTACTTCACTCATTAATTTACTCCTTTCACATAATTCTTTTTATAAAATGGTAATGCACAAATATTTGCTGGATATTTTTTTCCCCTAACCTCAAGCAAAATCTTAGTATCAACTTTTGAAAACTCTTTATCAACATAACCCATCGCTATAGGACCATTTACGCTTGGTCCAAACGTTCCACTTGTTATCTCACCAATTTGTGAGTCTGTATCACTAAATATTTTTGTTTTTTCTCTAGCAATCAATCTACCTTCAGGTTTTATCCCTACTCTTACTTGGTTTGCTCCATCTTGTATTTGGTTCATAATTTTTTCTGATCCAATAAAGCCTCCATTTGATAATCTTGATTTTGAGATTGCCCATTTAAGGTTTGCTTCAATTGGTGTTTTATTTATATCTAATTCATGACCATATAAACATAAACCAGCTTCCAATCTCAAGGTATCTCTTGCCCCAAGTCCTATAAGTTGTGCTCCTTTTTCAATTAAATTTTGCGTAAATTTTTCAGCTATATCGTTAGAAATTGATACCTCAAATCCATCTTCCCCTGTATAACCCGATCTAGTGACAAATAATTTTTGATTATTAAAATCAAACCAATTTCCAGACATAAAATGTAATTGATCGACCCCATCTATAATTGAGTTTAAAATTTCAACTGACTTAGGTCCCTGAATTGCGATCAATGATCTATTGTTGTCTAAATTCATTTTAAATTTTATACCTAGTAGATTGGATAAAATCTCAAAATCTTTATCTTTGCATGCCGCGTTTAGTATAATTAAATATCCATCTTCAATTTTAGTAATAATTAGATCATCATAAATTCCAGCATCCTCGTTCATTAAAAAACTATACTTAGAACTGTTTTGTTTTAGATTTTTTAAATCTAAAGGAAAAATTTTTTCTAATTCTTCTGTTAAGCTTTCATCACCATATATAAATAGCTGACCCATGTGAGATACATCAAATATTCCAGAATGAAGTCTTGTAAACTTATGTTCTTCAATAATACCTTTACTGTATTGTATTGGCATCTCATAACCAGCAAACTCTACAAATTTAGCTTGATTGTCTTTGTGTAGATTATTTAGTGAAGTCTTTTTTATTTCCATATTAACTCGTTTTACCCATCTGTATATTGGCCTGAGAGTTTTGCTCCTTCGGCGAGAATTTAATCTCTTTCCAGAGTTAATATGTTACGGTCCTTTTTGCCTGAGAGTTTCCTGGGTGGTTGCTCCTTCGGCCGAATGATTTTCCTTAATACTAAGGCTCTATTCTGTCTCCCGTCTGTATCAACACTTATCTATAAATAATGTGCTGACAAGTATTAACTACCAAAGATTTTACGACTTGTATACATTAAAGAAAGTCTAAGTATGTGAAGAATATGACAATAAATATATTAAACTATGTCTTTTTCACAAAAGAAATTAGAGCACCAGCTGTTGTTAAAAATCCAGCTAATGGCAAAATTGCAACTGCATATTTCTTTGGCATATAATTTTCTTTGAACTCAATACCCTGAAAGCTTATTTCGAAATACCACATCTCCCAATATTTCCCACGCATACCCTCTACAAGTTCAACTCCATAAATAATCAAAACTATGCCAATTATCATAATCATTACTTTCCAGAATTGACGTATATATAGCGATATTCTATTTGGTAATTTTTCATAAATTAAATTTAAAGCTATATGTTCATTATCTCTAGCTGTTAAAGAAAGTGCTATAAACATCAACCAAATATTACTTAATACTGTTAGTAGATCTCCCCAAACAGGAGGGTTGTTAAAAACATATCGCATGGTGACATTATAAATAGTGAAGCCGACCATCGCAGCTAAAAAGATTGAGCACATAGCTTCCAATATACGATGGATAGAACGGTCAATGTTGTTTAAAAATTTTAACATATCGCTAACTACTCATTAAGTTTGGAAGAAACATGGTTAATTCTGGAATAACTAGAATAAAAAATAAAAGTAAAAACAGCCCGATTAGATAAGGAATTAATGCAACAGCAACTTTTTCCAGACGCACTTGTGCTATTGTTGCAGCAGTAAAATATGCAACACCAACAGGTGGTGTTACTGATCCTATTAAAAAGCCAACTATTACAACGATAGCTGCTTGTACCTCAGGAAAGCCAGCTTGTGCCATAACGTTAACTAGTACTGGACCAACTATGATAATGTTTACCGCTGAGTCCATCACTGTTCCAAGAAGAAAAATGAATAAAATCACTGCTAAAATGAAGATAATGGGTGAATCTGTAAGGCTTAGAAGCCATCTTTCAAGATCACCAATTGCACCTAAAGAGGTAAGTAACCAACTGAAGGGTCCTGACGCAGCTATGATAATAAAAACCATTGCCGAATTACGGAATGCCCGACGGAAAGCACCTGTGCATTCTTTCCATTTAATAGTTCGATAAACGAATACACCTGTTAATAACGCAACCATTGCTGTAATAGCACCAGCCTCTACAACTGATGCAACGCCACCCATTACTGAGCCAACTAAAACTAAAGGTATTAAAAGTGCAAACGAGGATCTATATAGTTCTTTACCAGCTCGACGTATCGAAAATGGTTCATCACTACGCTCAAAGTTATATTTGATTGCAAAGTAATGATTAATTATCATGATTACAACACCTATCAATACGCCTGGAATAATCCCAGCCGCAAATAGTGCTGCAATAGAAATCTCTGTTGAGTTAGCAAGTACGATCATCATGATGCTAGGTGGAATTATCCCTCCTATGGTTGAGCTGACGCCTGTAACTGCAGCGGAAAACGCAGCAGGATAACCAGCTTTTTTCATAGCTGGTAAAACTAATGCTCCAACTGTAGCTGTATCTGCTACTACGGAACCATTCATCCCTGCAAAAAACATACTCACAAGAACATTTACTTGGGCCAACCCTCCTCGTATACGTCCGATTAATGCTCTGCTCAAAGCTACTAAACGGTCTGTAATTGTTGCGCTTGTCATTAACTCACCAGTTAACATAAAAAATGCAATTGCAGTTAATGGCACTGAATCGATAGCGTTAAACATTTGACTAGGGATCAAAACAAGCGGTACAGCGTCGGTAAATAAAATATAAACAAATGGTATAAGAATTAATATGAAGCCAATGGGAGCACCTAATAAGATTAGAAAAAGGAGTACTACGAGTAGAATGATGCTTTCCATAGATACTTATATGTTATGAATTGTTTAAGGTAAAGATCATCTAACTCTTAAATCGAGCTAAATGATCTTTACACAGTTTTTCTTCGAACGATTTATAGAGCCCCAGCTTTCTCTAACTGAGCTACAAATCCATCCATTCCTTGTTCTAGAAGCACTCTTTTTGCTACTTCAGGTTCAAAAGTACCTTTAGCGTCTAACCAAGCACCTATTGCACCTGCTCTCCACTTAGACATTTCCGCTTCAGTTGGTACATACCACTCTTTTGCAGACGCTTTAATTGCATCTTCACCATTCTTAATCCAAGCGTTATCCAACTCATTTACTTTTTCTCCATAAGCATCAGCTGCTTTGTGTAACCATTTTCTCTGCTGGTCAGACAATGCATTGTATTGTTTTGCATCCATCGCTAAAATATTTCCTGACCACATACCACCAATTTCAGTGAAATATTTTGCTACTTCATGAAGTTTTGCTACGTGCTGCCATGGACTAGCAACATACTGACCTTCAACTACACCTGACTGTAGACCTGAGTATAACTGGCTCCAGTCATAAGGAGTTGGAGTTGCACCCCAATTTTTAACTAGCATGAACTCAACTGGACTCTTTGTAGTACGCCATTTCAATCCCTTCATATCACCTGGAACATGAACTGGTTTAGTTGCATTTCCAAGCTGTCTAAATCCACCACTTGAATATACAGAAAGACAAATATGACCAGCATTTTCAAGAGCAAGTTTACACTGCCTTTCAGCTAACCATTCATCTGATATTCTTTTTGCATCTTCTAGTGATTTGAAAATAAAGGGCAAATCGAAAATTGCTAACTCTGGTCCAAAATTACCATAGTTTGCAGTTGAACTTGTCCAAAGAGCTATAAGCCCTTGATTGGCTTGCTCACCACATTTCTGTTCAGCACATAAACTTTTTTGATAATGTGGTTCAATTTTCATCTTACCACCAGAGGCTTCTGCCAAAGCTGGTATTAATGCTTGATCTATTGCATCACCAATTGGCATACCTAATCTACCAGTAGTTCCTAGTTTAAGAGTTACCTCTGCATATGCGGCTTGAGCAAAGAAAGCAATTGCAAACACTTTCAGTAGTGTCTTACAAAATTTTTTAGCTATCATGTTATATCCTTTCAATTAAATTAAAACATTGTCTAAATATTTGAAGCATAGTAGTCCAAATTTACAATTGAGTCGATAGTGGAATAGATAGTGCAAATTACATAAAATTTTTTGATAAAATAAATCTTTAGATCGCTTTATTTCAATTTAATTAGAGATATTTTTTTTACTCTTAATTAGAATTGAGTAAAATTGTATTAAAACGGCAAATAAAATGATAGCTCCCCCAATTAATCCAAATAATGAAGGTCTTTCACTTACGAATAAAAAAGCCCAAAGAGGTCCTAAAACAGACTCTGACAACATGATTATTCCTACCATTGCTGAAGGGGTTGTTCTAGCTCCAGTCGTTATAAATATAAATCCAAGACCAACTTGAAAACAACCAGCAACAAAACCTAAAAAAATATCATGTGGTGAAATCATTATCTTTGTCGAAAGTAAATAACCGATTAAACAAGAACAAATACCCGCAACAAATTGTGCTGGAACCATATCCACTGTTGGAAATTTTCTAACTATTATAATTAATACTGCAAAAGTAATTGGCATTGTAAAAGCAGCTAAATTTCCTGATAATTCACCTGGTGTTAATGAATTTCCAACCATAAGCAAAACTCCTGTCATTGCTAAAATAATTGATATTAATGTGATAGCTGAAATCTTCTCTTTTAGAAAAAAATATCCAAATATTGCAAGAAATAAAATTTGAAGTGAAATTATAAAATTTGTGTTAGCCACAGTAGTATTGTACATGGCAAAAACATATCCACAGAAACCAAAAGATAAAATAATACCACCAAAAAAACCTGGAAGTCCTGAGTCTTTAAATGCTTTAAATGTTTTCTTTTTATAACTTATTAAAAGAAAAGTCAGAACTGTAAATGAGAAAAATAAAGATCTCCAAAATAAAATTTGCCATAAAGTAGCTCCCTCGAATGACTTAACAATCAAACCACCAAAACTAAGACTAAAAGCGCCTAAAAAAATTAAAAAAGGGCCTGGTAATTTTGTAATTAAATTCATAAAATTTGTGAAATTAAATTTTGAGTTTCCATTTCATATAGCTTGAATAAAGTTTCTGCATCAGATAAATCTATTTCTTTAAACTTTATTTTTGATCCAGGTGAAATTTGAACCAATCGGTCATAATCAACACTGGCAACTACTCCAATTTTTGGATATCCACCAATTGTACCATGATCTGATAACATAATGATTGGATTTCCATCAGCTGGGACCTGTATTACTCCTTTTAATAAACCTTCTGATTTAATATTCGTATTTACTATATTTTCAATTTTTGGACCTTCTAATCTCATACCCATTCTGTCAGATAATTTTGATACTATGAATTCTTTTTCAAAAAAGATTTTTTTTCCTTCTTCTGAAAAATAATCAAAATTAGTAGCTTTAATGACTCTAATATTTTCTATTTTCGAATTTAAATAGTTAATTTTCTTATTTTTTTGATTTAAATTTATTTTATGGATATTTATTTTTTGTCCATTAGTAAGTTTTTTTCCATCATTTGACCCAATATTAGCTTTGGTATTTATAGAACAGCTTCCCCATTGAAATTTTAAATCTATCTCTCCACTAATTGCTAAATAACCATATACAGATTTATTGGTTGATAAAATATTAATCTCATCACCATTTTCTAATTGATAGGTTTCATAACATCTTCCCTCAATTTCATTATTTTTTTTATTTAATTTAAAAATAACATCTCCAGTAACAGTAATTGTTATCTTATCACCATTGAACTTCAATAAAGGTCCCTGGTACGCAAATTCAATTACTGGTGATTCCAATTTATTCCCAACTAATTTATTTGCTAAAAGAAAATTTCTATTGTCCATAGCTCCACTAAAAGGAATTCCTATATGGTATAAATTGTTTCTTCCCTTGTCTTGAAAAGTTGTATTTATACCTGCCCTTTTTATTTCAAAATAATTATTATCCATGTAAATCTTTATACTCTTCCATTGATATTCTTCTAAATTTTACTTTGTCTCCAGGATTAATAAGATTAGGTCTTTTTTCTTTTGTAATATCGAATACATTTAATGGGGTATTGCCAATAATATTCCAACCACCAGGGCTTTCAAAAGTATAAATATTTGCAAATTGTTCTGTAAGTCCTATTGATCCTTTCGGTACTTTTACTCTAGGAGTTTCTAAACGTTGTGCCCTCATTTTTTCCTCTAAATCTCCTAAAAATGGCATGCCAGCAATAAATCCAGTCATATAACAAAAAAATTCTTTATTAAAAAAAACCTCTAAAATTTGCTCTCTATCTAAATTTAATTTTTTTTCTAACCTTTCAATATCTAAAGAAAATGATGAGTCACAACAAACAGGAATTTCTATTATTTTACTATTTAACTTTTGAGTTTCTTTAATTTCAATATTCTCAACTATTTCTTTAATTTTTTTAAAATTTGTTATTTTAAGATCAAAGGAAATAATTAATTTATTATAAGAAGGGGTAAGGTTATTTATTCCTTCTATATTTTTCTCTCTAATAGTTTCAAAAAGTTTAATTACTTTGGAATTAATATCTTTGTTAACCTCTGTCCCAAAATCACAGTATAAAGCTGCGTCACCAAGATTTGATATATTTTTTATCATGTCATGTTATACTTCAACAATTAAGACTATGGAAATTAATATAAATTGTGATTTAGGTGAAAAATCTAAACATCATTCTAATAAGTATGATCCTGATTTACTTGAAATAGTAAATTCAGCTAATGTCGCCTGTGGTTTTCATGCTGGTGATAACGAGTCAATGAATCAAGTAGTGAAAATATCAAAAAAAAATAGTGTTAGTATTGGAGCACATCCATCATTTAACGATCCAGAAAATTTTGGAAGACAGAGAATGAATCTATCTGCAGCTGAGATCCGCAAATTAATTATTGACCAATACGAAATTTTACAAAAAATATCTGAAAGTCATGGGGAAAAAGTTACTCATATCAAACCTCATGGTGCATTAAATAATATGGCATGCGAAGATATCGAGCTAGCAACTACTTTGGCTAAAGCTATCAATGAAATAAGTAAAGATTTGATTTATCTAGTGCCAACAGGATCTAAAATGGAAATAGCTGCAAAAAAATTAAATATGAAAATAGCCTGTGAAATTTTTGCTGATAGAAACTATGAGGATGATGGAAACTTGGTTTCGAGAAAAAAATCTCGCGCTCTAATAACAAATCCAGAACAAGCTAAAAAACACGTGTTAAATATGGTTAAAAATCAGGCACTTAATTGTCACAGTGGAAAGCAGATACCTTGTGAAATAGACTCTATATGCATACATGGAGATAATGAAAGTTCATTAGCTACTGCTAAATCAATAAGAGATAATTTAGTAGAAAATGGACTTATTTTAAAACCTTTAAACTTAATGGAGAAATTTTTGTAATGATTAAAAAAATTTTATTAACTTTTTCAATACTTGCTTTGCTAAGTGTAAGTTCATATTCAGCAGGAACTAGTAGTGATAGTTCTAGTAAAGTAAAATCTGATTACGATAAGGCAGTTAAACTTATTGAGTCAGCCAAAAAATATGAAAAAAAAGATAAAAAAGAAAAAGCAAAAAAAAGATACGAAAAAGCTCAAAAACTATTACTAGTGTCTAATAGCAAAAAACCTAATAAAGCAGACACTCTAAATTATCTTGGTTTCACAACAAGAAAACTTGGAGATTATAAGGGTGGTGAAATGTATTATTTGCAAGGTTTACAGATTGAACCAAACCACGTTGGTATTAACGAATATTTAGGCGAGCTTTATGTAGTCACAAATCGAATGGATTTAGCTAAAGAGCGTCTTGCTATTTTACAAAATTGCAATTGTAAAGAGTTTGATGAGCTCAAAGATGTAATTGCAGGAAAGAAAACATCTAAATATTAATTTTAATTAGTATTCTGAGACATTTGATCTGGCAGCCATAATGCTATTTCAGGAAAAATAATAATAATTATGACTGCTAAGATCATAAGCAAAAAAAGTGGAAAAGCGCTTTTTGCAATAAAAGACATATCTTTATTTGCCATTCCTTGTAGTACAAATAAATTAAAACCTACAGGGGGAGTGATTTGTGCCATCTCAACAACAATAACAAGATAAATTCCAAACCAAATCATATCAAAACCAGCTTGTCTGATCATAGGCTCTATGATTGCCATTGTTAAAACTACAGCAGAAATTCCATCCAAAAACATTCCAAGAATAATGTAAAAAATAGTCAAAATAAAAATTAACATATAAGGGGATAGGTTTAATTCTTGTATCCAAATTGCAAGATTTCTAGGCAAACCTGTAAATCCCATTGCTAATGAAAGAAAAGTAGAACCAGCTAAAATAAATGCAATCATACATGATGTTTTTGTTGCTCCTAACAAAGATAATTTAAATGAGTTTTTATTTAGAGTTCCTTGAAATAAAGATAAAATTAATGCACCAACAACACCTAGTGATGCAGCCTCTGTTGCAGTTGCTATACCGGTATAAATTGATCCAATAACTGCAGTTATTAGCAAAACAACTGGTAATAATTGTTTTGATTTTTTAATTTTTTCTAAAAAGGAAAAATTTTCAGAGATTGTAGGCATCAGCTTTTTGTTAATCGTTGACCAAATAACAACATAAAGCATAAAAATAACTGCAAGCATTATTCCTGGAAGAATTCCTGCCATAAATAGTTTAGCTATTGAGTCTTCAATTGTAACTCCATAAATTATCAATATTATTGATGGTGGAATTAATAATCCAAGAGTTCCTGAGCCAGCTAAACTTCCAAGTAGGATTTTTTCCGGGTATTTTCTTTTTCTTAATTCTGGTATTGACATTTTGCCTACTGTTGCAACAGTTGCTGCTGAAGATCCTGAAATAGCAGCAAATAATCCACAACCAACAACATTAACATGAATTAATCCTCCAGGTAATTTTGACAACCATGGAGACAGACCTTTAAATAAATTTTCCGATAGCTTTGTCCTAAATAAAATTTCTCCCATCCAAACAAATAATGGTAACGCAGTTAAAGTCCATGACGAGCTTGTCCCCCAAATGGTAGTTGCCATAGCATCTCCAACTGGTCTAGTTGTAAAAAGCATCATGCCAATTGCTGAAACAGCAATCATACTTAAAGCGACCCAAACTCCTGACCCAAGTAGAAATAATAATAAAGAAATAAAAAAAATTGTTAAAAATACTTCATTCATAATTAATTTATTTTTTTACCTAAAACTGAATTAATTAAATGATGAAATACACATATAAAAAAAATAATAGAGCCCAGTGCTACAGTAGATTGTGGTATCCAAATAAAGATTTCATCAGCTCCTTCACTGCGTTCTTCAAATTTAATAGAGATATAAGTCATTTTTGTAAAATAAAATGCCAAAAACCCTGAAAAAATTGTTGCAACAAATAAGCACCAAATCTCAGCTAATTTTTTATTGATTGGTTTTAATTTTTCTAAAAATAGAGTTATTCTGATGTGAGCTTTGTCGTAAAAAGTATATGACAAAGCAAAAAAAGATGATGCAGCCATGGAGTAGCCTGAGTATTCAGCTAAACCTCTTATATAAAAACCAAAAATTCTAGATGAGATACCTGTAAGTATAAACAGTAGTACTGCTATTAAAAAAAAAGCAGCTAAATAACCTGACCCAATATAAAGAAGACTTAAATTTTTATTAATTTGTTTTATCATAATAAAAAGGCCGTTTTAATTTAAACGGCCTTTATTAATATATAATATAACTTTTTAATTGTAAGCAGCTAGAACAGATTGTCCTCTAGAACCAGCTCTACTAGCCCATTCTTTTGACATTGTTGATCCAACTTCTTTAAAGTGATTGTTCAAAGCAGAGTTAACTTTTCCAACAGTCATACCTGCATCTGCCAAAGCTTTTTTGTCAGCTGTATTTCCCTGTTTAGAAAGAGCCCAACCTTTTTTTTCAGCTATAGCAGCTTCTGACATAACTAATTTTTGAGTTGCAGAGTCTAACTTGCTCCAAGCATCTTTGTTTACAATTATCATATTTTTTGGATACCAAGCTGCGATATCATAAAAATACTTCACACCATTTTCCCATATTTTACTATTTTTTCCAGTAGTCGGTGATGTAATCATGCTTTCAACTGCTCCAGTTGAAAAAGCCTGACTTATTTCTGCCGCTTCAATTTTAGTTGGCGCCATTCCAGTTAGTTCAGCTAACCTAATTAAAGATGAGTTATAAGCTCTAAACTTTAAACCTTTAAGATCATCTTTAGAGTTAATTTCTTTTTTACTATAAAGACCTTGAGCTGGCCATGGTACAGCATATAAAAAAACTAAACCTTTTGAGTCTAAGCCTTTTACAATTTCTGGTTTTGAAGCCATGTATAGTTTCATTGCATCATCATATGATGAAGCTAAGAAAGGTTGTGAGTCTATTTCTAATAAAGGATCTTCTTTACCTAAAGCAGACATAAATCTTTCTCCAATTTGTGCTTGTCCTGTTCGGACAGCTCTAAATATTTCTCCACCTTTATATAATGATCCACCAGGGTGAGTTACTATAGTTAATTTACCACCACTTTTATCTGATACATTTTTAGCAAATTCCGTAGCATTCGCAGAATGAAAATTAGATGCACCATATGCTAGTGCCATATCCCATTTTTCCGCAGATGATGCAAAATTTGAAGTTAACAATAATGCAAAGAAAATTGTTAACACTTTATTTATTATTTTCATTAATACTCCTTTTTTAAAAGAGTTATTTCATTATGAATCTGGTTCAAAATCAATTTAAAAAATTGTTAATGATTAAATCTTTAATATATTGCTTTCCTACAATTTTTTAATATTATCAATGTACCTTGATTGAAGAAGCCATAATATTACTCCAAATTATCTTTATAGATATAATTTTAGCAGCTGATAATGCCATAATTATTGGCCTAATAGCAGCTAATTTTGTTCCAAAATATAGAAAACAAATCATTTTATGGGGTGTAGCTGGTGCATTAGTGTTTAAAGTTGTTTTTGCAATATTTGCTACTTATCTTTTTAAATTTTATTTCATTAAAATTCTGGGTGGTTTACTTTTAATTTGGATAGTAAATGATTTAAGAAAAGATTTGGTTGAAATGAAAACCAAAGTTAAAACTCCAACAAAAAAAGGTAAAGAACCATCCTACATTCAAAGTATATACAAGGTACTATTTGCTGATATTACAATTAGTTTTGATAATGTAATTGGAGTAGTTGGTGCTGCTAAAGGTTATTTTGGCTTTATGATTTTTGGGCTAGTTTTATCAGTAGTTTTAACAGGAGCATTAGCAACAATTATGGCAAATTATATACAAAAAAATATGTGGATTGCTTATGTTGGTTTAGTGTTTATTCTTATAGTTGGACTTCAATTAATTATTGGTGGATTAGTTGACTTAGAAATACTTAAAATAAATGAAGACTTTATTAAATATTTTTAATTAATATGAGTATTTTTTTGAAGGAAATTTTTTCTTTCTTACTTCTTTTGAATAATTTGAAACAGCTTTAATAATTTCTTTTCTAATATTAGAATATTTTTTAACAAATCTAACATTAAATGGGTTAAGACCCAGAAGATCGTCTGTTACTAAGACTTGGCCATCACAGTTAGCAGATGCTCCAATGCCAATTGTTGGAATATTCACATTTTTAGTAATAGTTTTAGCTAAGTTACTTTCTACACATTCTAATACCATTGAAAATGCTCCAGCAGACTCTAATAGTTTTGCTTCATTTAGCATTATTTTACGTTCTGAAATTTTATCTCCCTTAAATTTAAAATTTTTTGCTGATTGAGGCAAAACACCAAGATGTCCCATAACAGGAATATTATTTTTTACTAATAATTTAACAATTTTAAAAATTTTTTTTCCACCTTCTAATTTTACTGCATCACATTTGGTTTTTGTCATAATTTTTTTAGCATTTATCAATGCTTCTTTAGAGTTTCTGTAAGTATTGTAAGGCATATCAACGACCATTAAGCTTTTTTTAACTCCCATTCTCACACTCTTAGAATGTTCAATCATCATATTTAATGTGACCTCTCTTGTAGATTTATAATTATATAAAACAGATCCAAGTGAATCACCTACTAAAATTAAATCACAAAAATTATCTAAAATTGAAGCAATATTTTTTGAGTAAGCTGTTAAACTCACTATCTTTGATTTATTTTTTTTTTTTATGAAATTTAAAATTTTTTTTTTCATTTTTTAAAATTGATTTTAAAACTTAATTAAAATAGTTTATAGTTATAAAATTATTCTAATTCAATAGTGCTAGGTGGCTTGGAGGTAACGTCATAAACCACCCTATTAATACCTCTAATGCTATTAACAATTTTATTTGAGATAGTTTGCATAAATGATTTTTTAAATTCATAAAAATCAGCTGTCATACCATCCTCAGAAGTGATTGCTCTTAACAAGCATAAATATTCATAAGTTCTATTATCTCCCATAACACCTACTGTTTTAACGGGTAATAGGGCTGCATAAGCTTGCCATATTTTGTGATAAAGTCCATGATCTCTTAATGCTTGAATAAAATAATGATCAGCTTCTTTTAAAATTTTTATTTTTTCATTTGTTATTACTCCAGGCATTCTAATTGCAAGACCAGGACCAGGAAAAGGATGTCTTGATATAATTTCACTACTTAAATTTAATTCTAAACCAAGCTTTCTTACCTCATCTTTAAACAAAAACTTTAATGGCTCAACAAGTTTCAATTTCATTCTTTTAGGCAAGCCTCCAACATTGTGATGAGACTTTATTTTTGAAGTTTGGCTTCCTGTAACAGATTTACTTTCAATTAAATCTGGATAAAGGGTTCCTTGAGCTAAAAATTTTACATCTTTAATCTTCTTGGCATAACGTTCAAATATTTTAATAAATAAATTACCAATAATTTTTCTCTTTTTTTCAGGATCTGAAACATTTAATAATTTTTTTAAAAATTCTTTTTCAGCATTCACATAAATTAGATTCATTTTTAGACGTTTTTTAAAAGTTTGGACAACTTGAATTTCCTCATTTTTTCTTAAAAGACCAGTGTTAACAAAAATACAATATAATTTTTTACCTATAGCTTTGTTAAGAAGTTGAGCAACTACACTACTATCAACACCACCTGATAAAGCGCAAATCACTTTATTTGATCCTACTTGACTTCTTACATCTTTAACTAATTGTAATTTTTGATCTTTTGATGACCAATTTTTTTTAATTTTACAAATTAAAAAAACAAAATTACTAATTAGTTTTTTTCCATTTTCAGTATGTGTAACTTCGGGATGAAACTGAACTCCATAAAATTTTTTTATTTTATCTTCAACAATAGCAAATTTAGAATTTGTACTTGAAGCAACTACCTTGAAATTTTTTGGTATTTTTGAAACTTGATCTGCATGACTCATCCAAACTTTTTTTGTATTACTCCTTTTAAAAAAGTTAGAGATTAAAAGACTGTTATTTTTTTTATAAATATTTGCTAATCCAAATTCGCGATGTTTTGAATGTTTAACTTTGCCACCATTAAGTTTTGAAAGTATTTGATGTCCAAAACAAATGCCCAAAACTGGTATATTCAATTGTAAAATTTTTTTATCAAATGAGTATTTGTTTATTTGATAAACGTTTAGTGGGCCTCCAGACAAAATTATTCCTTTAATAGTCTGGTCAATATCTTTTAATTTAATTTTTTTATGACTTACAATCTTAGAAAAAATTCCTATTTCTCTTACTCTTCTTGCTATTAATTGAGTAAATTGTGAACCAAAATCAACAATTAAAATTTTGCCAAGACTTTGATCAAGACTCATTTTTTGGTTCTATGTTTTTTAGAGACTCTTGAATTTGATCATTTTCATCACATAACTTGTTACAAACTTTTACGAAGGTTTCAGATAAAGTTTTTACTTTTGAATAATTTGATTTTTTTAAGGCAACTTTCATTGACATCAATAATGCTTCTTCATTACTTGGGTCAATTAATAACGCTGTCTCTAAATTATTTTCTTCTTTTCTTTGATCATCTTGATGATTATAAATTTTAGCTAAGTACAAATATGTTTTAGCATCCTTTGGATTATAAACTATATTTCGTTCGAAAATAAATTTTGCTTCCTCATATTTTTTATCTTGATATTTTTTTAATCCTTCATTAAAAAAATTTTCTTTACTAAACACAAGAGTTGAGCTTGTAATAAATATAATAATTGAAAATAATATTTTTAAAATTTTGCGCATTAATATTTACTATCGTTTTTAATTACATCAACGTTATGTACCATACTCTCATAAAAACCTGCTTTAGTAATTTTCACAAAATTAGGTTTATTTCTAAGTTTTAAAATGTCTTTAGATCCAAGATAACCCATAGAGGATTTGAGTCCTCCTATCAATTTATATAAAATACTACCTACATCACCTTTATACTTTGCAAATCCTTCAACTCCTTCTGGTACATATTTCGATGTATCTTTTTGTTTACTTTGAAAATATCTGTCTGCTGATCCTTTATTCATTGCACCAACAGATCCCATTCCTCTAAAACTTTTAAACAATTTTCCATTTCTTTTTATTAACTTTCCTGGCGCTTCATCAGTTCCAGCAAACAAAGACCCTATCATCACTGCATCTGCTCCAGCTGCAAAAGCTTTTGCTAAATCTCCTGAATATTTAATTCCGCCATCAGAAATAATTTTTATATTTTTATTTTTAATCCCATTTCTAACTGATAATATCGCACTCAATTGAGGTACACCAATACCAGCAACTAGTCTTGTAGTACAAATCGAGCCTGGTCCAATTCCAATTTTAATTATATCAACTCCTAGTTTTATTAAAAATTTTGCAGCTTCTGGTGTAGCAATATTACCACCACATAATGCAATTTTTTTATTTTTAATTTTCTTAATAAATTTGATAATTTCTGCAACTTTCTTTGTGTGACCATGTGCTGTATCAACGACTATTAAATCTACTCCTTCATTAACTAAAGCTTTTGCTCTTGTAAATTCATTTGGTCCTGCACCGACTGCAGCTCCAACTAATAATTTTTTCTTTTTTACTTTTTTGATTTCTATAATTTGCTCTTTAACATTTAAATTTCTGTGAATTACGCCAATTCCTCCGGCTTTTGCAATTGCAATTGCCATTTTACTCTCTGTTACCGTATCCATGGCTGATGATAACAAAGGTATTTTTAATTTAAGATATTTTGTTAATGCTACGTAAGTATTTACTTCTGAAGGAAGAATTTCTGAGTATTTTGGCGCTAGTGTAACATCGTCAAAGGTAAGCGCTTCTTTTATAGGAACCATGATCTTTTATATACGATTCCTTTTAAATTTAAAGTCTCTATCTAAGATTTCTACATATTATAAAACTCTCTTTAGAGTCTTTTCTGCTAGATTTAGGTTTGAAAACCTTAACTTCTTTAAAATATTTTTTTCCTTCTGCGACTATTTCGTTAAAAGTACCTCCCATAAAAATTTTAGAAATAAAAAAACCATTCCCTTTTAACAAATCTTTAGCAAAAAACATGGCTTCCTTGCATAACTCTCCAGTTTGAATTGAATCTATATTCTTAATTCCGGTAGTATTTACCGCCATATCTGACATAACAACATCTACATTAGTAGTAGTATGTTTTTTTATTTCATCTTGAATTATTTGTTCTGTAAAATCTCCTTGAATTTGAACAGTATTTCCAATGGGTTCCATTTTTTTTAAATCTATAGATATCAATCGTCCACTTTTTGTAACCTTTTCAGCATATTGAGACCAGCTTCCAGGAGCAGCTCCAATATCTATTACTGTAATACCACCTTTGAATATTTTAAATTTATCATCAATTTCAATTAATTTATAGGCTGATCTCGCCCTATATCCATCAACTTTAGATTGTTTAACATAAGTATCTCTTCTTTGTTTATAAACCCAATTTTTTGAAATTTTATTTTTTTTCAATTAATTTCTAAATCTTAATTTCATATCTACTGTTTTGCCATCAACAGTTTCTACTTTGGAAATATGATCTTTATTATTTCTTATTGCGTCATTATTTTTTCCAGCAAAATGAACAATGCCAATTTGATGATTTGGTAAATAGGGTTCTACTAAAGTATTTCTGCTTTCATCAAATTTAATTCCATCAATATGTGTCCAATTACAATAAGCAGGTAATATTTCTACCGGTAGGTTATCTGAATAGATTGTAATATTCATAGCAATTTGTTCTGAGCCCCAAATTTTTCCTGCTTTTAAGGCAATCTTTAAATTTTTTTGCCAAACTTCCCAATGAGGAGCTTTTTCTTCTAATGCAAAAACACCAATATTTAAATGTGGTTTAAGAGCAACTTGTCTTGCAATTTTTTCTGAAAAACCAGATGATTTTGCATGTTTATAATTTTGAGATTTAATTTTTGCTAAACTTCCAATAAACCATTCTGCTCTTAAAACTCTTCCATAAGCTCTGTCAGCTGATGTTGCTATTGATAATTTTTGATTTTCACAACCTTTAAAATATAATTCAATCGCCTCCCAAGAGTTAACCCAAGCATCAGCATCTATCCATAGATATTTTTTATAATTAGGGAAATATTTTGGTAAAAAAGCTCTGGATACTTGGCTTTTTAACCACTCTCTTCCTTTAATTTTAAAATCAGGAACTTCAATATCCCAATCTGCTGGTTTTATTTCATCTACTTTTGATGATAAAATTGATTTTTGCTCATCAGTCAGCCCTGCATCCATAATACAAATTGCAGTATTTTCACACTCTTTGAACTGTTTTATCGAGTCGACTAATTCATTTAATAGATCAAAGTAATTAGAGTCTGCTAGAGATATAATAACATTTTCCTTCATTATAAAATGTCTTCAAAATCATCGTCTTCCAAATTAGGTTTATCAGCATTTTGCTTTTTTAATTTATTATAATGAAAATAGCTTATTGGAAGCATCAGTAAATAAATAATAGCGCTTATTGAGATTGCTATGAAAGGGTAAATAAGAATAAATCCAAAAAATAATACAATTCCAAATAATAAAAAAATCGTTGTTTGTCTCTGAATAACTATTTTCTTAAATGAGTATGTCGGAAATTTACTTATCAATAACAAAGATGTAACAATAAAAAAAATTGGAGCAATAATATTATTGTCAATTTTAACTAAGTCAAAATTTGTCATACTAATAACTAATGGTGTTAAAACTAAAATTCCTCCAGCTGGAGATGGAACTCCCTCAAAAAAATTGTCTCTCCAAGATGGTTCTTGGTTTGAATTAATATTAAATCTTGCTAATCTTAAAGCTACACAAATCACATAAATTAAACATATCAACCAGCCTAATCTTCCAAGTGAACTTAAAGTCCAAAAATACATAATAAATGCTGGTGCTACACCAAAACTTATCATATCAGTTAAAGAATCTAGTTCTTTTCCAACTTTTGATGTCCCTTTAATTAGTCTTGCAATTCTTCCGTCTAATCCGTCAATTAATGCTGCAAAAATAATTGCTATTATAGCAAGATCAAACTGTCCATTAAAAGAAAACCTGATCGATGTAAGCCCTATGCAAACACCTATTAAGGTTAACATGTTTGGTAAGATCATTCTTACATTTTTCTTCTCAGAAATTACTTTGAGATTATTTTTGGGCTGTTCCATAATTATTTTTTAGCTAATAAAGTTTCACCTGAAATTGTTTTTTGGCCAACTTTTACTAAAGGATCATAGTTTTCGTAGTAGACATCTGCACGACTTCCAAACCTAATCATACCAATTCTTTCTCCCTGACTAAGTGTTTGACCGTTATTTGTTTCACAAACAATCCGTCTTGCAATCAAGCCTGCTATTTGCACAACAATAATATTATTTCCTGCATTATCTTTAATTTTATAATAATTTCTCTCATTATCTTCACTAGCTTTATCAAACGATGCATTTAAAAATTTTCCAGGTTTATATAAAATTTCTTCAACAGTTCCGGAGCAAGGTGTTCTATTTACATGGCAATCAAATACATTCATAAATATACTTATCTTTTTAAACTTTTGATTTTCTAAACCAACTTCTTTAGGTCCATCTACTTCTTCAACTTTAATCACTTCACCATCTGCTGGACTTACCAAATAGTTATCGTCTTCAATTATAATTCTTTCTGGATCTCTAAAAAAATAATACACCCAGATCGTCAAAAGAATTCCTAAGGTTCCTAAAAAACCACTAAAGGCTAAAAGAACTAAAGTAACAATTACAGAAATTATTAAAAACTTATAACCTTCTGCATGTATTGGTGGAAATATCTTGCTAAACATATTCTTCTAATTGCTAATTTTTGATTAATATGTATATAAACCAATCAAATTCAATTAATAAGATAAAATTATTTTAATGAGTAAAATCAAGGTAAATAACCCAGTTGTAGAGTTAGATGGTGACGAAATGACTCGAATTATATGGGACTTTATAAAAAACAAACTCATTCTTCCATATCTTGATTTAAGAATTGAATACTACGATTTAGGAATGAAAAGTCGTGATAACACTGACGATCAGATCACAATTGACTCAGCTAATGCAATAAAAAAAGTGGGTGTAGGTATAAAATGTGCAACAATAACTCCTGATGAAGCTAGAGTTGAGGAGTTTGACTTAAAAAAAATGTGGAGATCTCCAAATGGTACCATAAGAAATATTATTGGCGGTACTGTTTTTAGAGAGCCTATTATTTGCAAAAATATTCCAAAACTTGTTCCATCATGGACAGATCCTGTTGTAATTGGAAGACATGCTTTTGGTGATCAATATAGAGCAACTGACTTTAAGGTACCTGGCAAAGGTAAAATGGAAGTAAAATGGACATCTGAAGACGGGAAAAATGAGATAAAATATGAGGTATTTAATTTTACTGGCCCTGGTGTAGCGCTTTCAATGTACAATTTAGATAAATCAATAGGTGACTTTGCACGATCTTGTTTTAGCTATGGATTAATAAAAAAATGGCCAGTTTATATGTCTACAAAAAATACAATTCTCAAACAATATGATGGGAGATTTAAAGATATATTTCAGGAAATTTTTGACAATGAATATAAGGACGATTTCGAAAAAAATAATTTAACATATGAACACCGATTAATTGATGACATGGTTGCATGTGCAATGAAGTGGAGTGGCAAATATATTTGGGCATGCAAAAATTATGATGGTGATGTTCAATCAGATACGATGGCTCAAGGATATGGTTCTTTAGGTTTAATGACCAGTACTTTGTTAACTCCAGATGGAAAAGTAATGGAAGCTGAAGCTGCTCATGGAACAGTTACTAGACATTATAGAATGCACCAACAGGGTAAAGAAACATCTACGAATCCAATTGCATCTATTTTTGCATGGACTAGAGGTCTAGCTCATAGAGGAAAACTAGATAACAATGATGAGTTAATTAAATTTGCTCAAACTATTGAAAATGTTTGTATTAAATGTGTTGAGGATGGTTCAATGACTAAAGATCTTGCTATACTTGTGGGTCCATCTAGTAAATATTTAACTACCAATCAATTTTTAGATGAAATTGATGGTAATCTTAAAAAAAAATTAAATTAAAGTTTTAAGTTTTTCAAAAGCTTCATCAATTTTAGATTTATCCTGACCACCTGCTTGTGCAAAATCTTTTCTTCCACCTCCACCCTGACCACCAATAATTTCAGAACCAGTTTTTACAAATTTAACAGCATCAAATTTATTAATTAATGTATCGGTTACGCCTACAGCAATTCCAACCTTGTCATCTTTAATAGCAAACACAATAATTATACCCTCTTCCAATTCTTTTTTTCCATTATCTACTAATTTTCTTAAATCTTTAGGAGGTAAATCTTGAACTTTTTGAAATCTGACTTTTATATCTTTGATAACTCCGTCACTTATAATATTTTTTGTTTTATCTTCTAAAACATTTTTCACACTCAATTGCTCTAATTGTCTTGAAAGATCTTTAATTGATCCCTTTAAATCCATATTTTCAAGATTTGGCTTTCCACCTAGTTTAATGATTTGAGAAGAGAGCTCTTTAATCATTTCTTCGTCTTTTTCTGCCGATAGTGAATATAGTTTTTCCTTATTTTGAATATAATCTTCTAGCTGCTTATCTCTTAATGCTTCTATCCTTCTTACTCCTGCGGCTATCGACGATTGGCTAATTGTTTTAAATTTACCAATATCTCCAGTATTTTTTACATGGGTTCCCCCACAAAGTTCTGTAGAAAAATAGCTATTTTTCTCATTACCCATTGAAACTACTCGCACTTCGTCACCGTACTTTTCCCCGAAAAAGGCTAATGCACCTTTTTCTATGGCTGCCTTTGGTGTCATAATTCTTGTAGAAACTTCAGTACTATTTCTTACATATTCGTTTACTATTTTATTAATCTCTACTAATTCGTCATCTGTTATTGGTTTCATATGGCTAAAATCAAATCTTAAACGATCTGGAGCAACGAGTGATCCTTTTTGCATAACATGTTTTCCCAATGTTCTCCTCAAAGACTCATGCAATAAATGTGTTGCTGAATGATAAGCCTTTAAATTAGCTCTTCTTTCTTCATCAATTTTCATTTCAACAATATCGTTAATCTTGAACTCTCCATTTTTTAATTTTCCGTGATGAACAAATAAATCACCGAGTTGTTTTTGAGTATCGGTTACTTCAAATATAAATTCTCCTACCGATATTGTTCCTGTGTCGCCAAGCTGACCTCCTGACTCTCCATAAAAAGGTGTTTGATTGGTTATAATCGCTCCTTCTTCTTTAGCAGATAATTTTTCAGTCTCTTTGTTATCTTTTACGATTGATAAGATAACACCTTCTGATTGATTAAATTCATACCCCAAAAATTCTGTTGGTCCAACTTTATCTTTGACTCCAAACCAAATTTGTTCCTCAGAACTGTCTCCTGAGCCTTTCCAATTCTTTTTTGCAAGCTCTTTACTTTTTTTCATCAGTTCATCGAACCTATTTTGATCAACCGTTAAGGATTTGTTTTTCAATATATCCTCTGTCAAATCTAATGGAAAACCATACGTATCATACAATTTAAATGCTACCTCTCCAGGTAAAACTTTATCAATCTTTGATATTTCTTCATTTAAAATTTTAATTCCTCTATCTAATAAAACTAAAAATTTTTCCTCTTCCATTTTTAAAGTTTCTTTAATTAATGTTTCTGATCTTTGTAACTCAGGATAATTACTTTTCATTTCTTCTTTAAGTGAGTCAAAAATTTTATTAAAAACTGGTTCTTTAGATCCTAATAAATGAGAGTGCCTCATCCCTCTTCTCATAATTCTTCTGAGAACATATCCTCTGCCTTCATTTGAGGGGAGCACTCCCTCTGCTAAAAGAAATGAGCTTGCTCTCAAGTGATCAGCGATAACTCTAAAACTTGAAATATTGTTTTCATTCAGTTTAACTTTTGTAAATTCTGAAATAGAACTAATTAATTTTTTAAAATGATCTGTCTCATAATTATCATGTGTTCCTTGTAATAAAGCTGCAATTCTTTCAAGTCCCATTCCTGTATCCACTGATGGTTTTGGAAGTTCTATTCTTTTATCTTTTGTAACTTGTTCAAACTGCATGAAAACTAAATTCCAAATTTCTATAAACCTATCACCATCTTCATCTTTGGTTCCTGGCAACCCACCTTGTAAATGATCACCATGGTCAAAAAAGATTTCAGAACACGGTCCACATGGGCCTGTCTCGCCCATTGACCAAAAATTATCTGAAGTAGCTATTTTAATTATTCTATTATCGCTAAAACCCGCTATTTTCTTCCAAAAATTGAAAGCTTCATCATCTTCATGATAAACCGTTACATATAGACGATCTTTATCTATTCCAAAGTCTCTAGTGATTAAATCCCATGCATAATGAATTGCTTGCTCTTTAAAATAATCTCCAAACGAAAAATTTCCCAACATTTCAAAGAAAGTATGATGCCTTGGAGTGTAGCCAACATTTTCTAAATCATTATGTTTTCCACCTGCTCTTACGCACTTTTGTGATGTAGTAGCTCTAACATAATCTCTTTTCTCAAGACCAGTAAATACATTTTTAAACTGAACCATTCCTGAGTTAGCAAACATTAAGGTTGGATCATTATTGGGGACTAAGTTACTAGACTCTACAATTCTATGATCATTCTTTTCAAAATATTTTAAGAATGTATCTCTTATTTCATTTAATGATTTGCCTGCCATATTTTTAAAATACAGCTTTTTTATTTTATGTCTAGATAACAGTAAGGGAAAAAAGGCGCTTAATTTAAGCGCCTTTTAATAATTAAAGATGACTTTAACTAATTTTTTTTAGTAGGAACTACTTCCTCTTTCTTTTCTGCCTTTGGATCTTCTATTTGATCTTTTGCAGCTTTTTCAGGATCTAGCGGGTTCCCCTCAATCTTTTTTTGAATTACACCTGCTTTTTCTCTTATTAACAGTTCAATTTCAGCAGCTACTTTAGGATTTTGAGCAAGATAAGTTTTGGCATTTTCTCTACCCTGACCTATTTTTTCGCCCTTATAAGCATACCATGCTCCTGATTTTTCAATAATGTCTGCTTTAGAACCTAGATCAACGAGTTCTCCCATTTTACTGATCCCTTTTCCATACATTAAGTCAAACTCAACAACTTTAAATGGTGGTGCTACTTTATTTTTAACTACCTTAACTCTTGTTGAGTTACCAATAATTTCATCTTTATCTTTAATTGCACCAATTCTTCTAATATCCATTCTAACTGAAGAATAGAATTTTAATGCATTTCCACCTGATGTTGTTTCTGGGCTTCCAAACATAACTCCAATTTTCATTCTAATTTGGTTAATGAAAATCATCATTGTATTTGTATTTGAAATTGAGCTTGTAAGTTTTCTTAAAGCCTGACTCATTAATCTTGATTGAAGACCAACATGATGATCTCCCATTTCGCCTTCAATTTCAGCTCTTGGTGTTAAAGCTGCAACAGAGTCAATTACTATAACTGAAATAGATCCTGATTTAACAAGAGTATCAGCTATTTCTAATGCTTGTTCACCAGCATCTGGTTGTGAAATTAAAAGTTCTTCTGTATTTACACCTAATTTTTTTGCATAAACTGGATCCAGAGCATGTTCAGCATCAACAAATGCACAAATTCCACCAGCTTTTTGAGCTTCAGCAACAACTTGTAATGCTAATGTTGTTTTTCCAGAAGACTCTGGTCCATATACTTCAACAATTCTTCCTTTTGGTAATCCACCTATTCCAAGAGCTAAATCAAGACTTAAAGATCCTGTTGACACAGACTCAATATCCATTGCTCTTCTTTGGCCAAGCTTCATCACGGAACCTTTTCCAAAATTGTCCGTAATCTGAGCTATTGCTGCATCTAATGCTTTGTTCTTTTCTTTGATATCCATTTCTTGATCTTTAGTAGATTTAACTACTTTTAGGTTACTTTTCGTCATTTTTAGCCTCTTTTTTTAATTTTTTTAACACTCGAATCATGAGATTAAATGTACACATTTTGTTCTCATTAGCAATATATTTATTTTTAATCAAAAAAATCAAATAATTACTTAAGTTTTAGATATTGGCTGTTTAATAACCCAACTGATTTTAACAAATTATATTGGGCCATAAGGTAATTTCTTTCAGAATTTGCTAAAGAAATTTGAGCAGAAAGTAATAAAGAATTTGATTGGATTACATCAAGTGTAGTTCTAGAACCTCGTTCGTATTCTGCAGCAATTCCTTCATTGGCAATTTTTGCTGCTCTTACTTGTACTTTTACAGAATTTAAAAAACTTTTTGATGAAGCTAAACTTGACCAAGCACTAGCTACATTAGTATCATTTGTTCTAATCACATCATCTAATAATAATCTTTTTCTAACTGTTAAATTTGTATTTTTATTAATTTTAGATTTATTTTTACCACCTGAGTAAAATGGCCAACTGACTGTAGCTTTTAAAATATCTTTATCTTTTCTATCAATAGTTGAACTCAAGTCATCAGCGAAAGATTTCTCTAATGATAATGATGCTGTAGGTTTTAAATCTGTCTCTGCTATTGCTAAATCTTTTTCTGATTGGACTACATCAAAATTTGCTATTTTAATATCTGGGTTATTTTGTTTAGAAAGATTTATCGCTTCATCTAAACTATTTGGAATACTAACAATTGAATTTGAGTTTTTTTTGAGAGATTTTGGATTATCAATTTTTCCAATAATATTTTCATAATTTAATTTACTGATTGTTAAATCACTTTTTGCTTTTGTAAATTGAGCTTGAGCACCTGCGAGCGAAGATTCGGTTTGGGCTAAGTCAGCAATAGTAATTTGACCTCTATCTAATCTTATTTTATCATTTTCAAGTTGCCTATTTAATAAATTTAAATTTTTTCTATTAATAGATAATTTTTCTCTTGCTAGTATCAAATTTGTAAAAGTGTTAATTGCACTATACAAAACATCTTGTTCTTTTTTAATCAACTTTGCTTTTGCTAAATCCAACCCAATTAAATTTTTCTCAAACGATAAATCTCTTCCATAATCAAGAATTTTTTGTTCTAATTTAATAGATGTTGTTAATGGATCAGCATCATTACTTGAGGCATCTCCTCCACTTTGATTTGTCAGTTTATTTGTATTTTCTATACTCTTTGAACCACTTAAAGTTAAAGATGGTTTGTAATCTGCTTTTGAAATATTAATATCTTCCTCTGATGCCTTGATATTTTCTCTTTCTGCATTTAACTGAATATTATTTTGATATGTTTGATTTAAAGCATCATACAAAGTTACCGCTAATGCATTACTAAAATAAAATAATGTTAAACTAATTAGTATTAATATTTTTCTCATTTTTTCTTATATACTGCAGATTTAATCTGATGGTTACTATTTAAATTTAAAACTATAGAAGCATATTTAGGCATTTTTTTGAACATATTTTCTGTAATTCTTTGATACGTCTGCATAAATTTTAATACATCATTCTTATTCATTATCTTATGGCTAGAAGATTTTTTACTCTTCAACCATAGCTTATGTTCTTGTTTTAACCTCCATTTTTGAAGCAAACTAAAGTTTTGTGCTTTTAAATAAATCATACAATTAAGCTGAGAATACAATTTTTTGTATTTAGTTTTTAATTGTTTATTTACATAGTTTCTCCATAAAAGCTTTTCATCGTTAGTTTTTTCAAGGGAATTTATTGATTTCTTAAGTGTTTTACTTAGTTCAGCTTTAGCACCAACACACCAACCCTCAAATATTACTACATCAGGTTTCTCTTTCAGCTTATACCAACTTTTTTTAGGAGATCTGTCATCGATTGCTTTATTAAAATCTGGTAATTCAATTTTTTTAAAATTTTTACTTTTTGCTTTTTTAAAAAAACTTAACATCATTTGTACATCATGTGTACCTGGTACACCTCTTGTCATAAGCATTGGGTGTATTTTTTTTGATAAGTTTAATCTCTCTTTTCTTGTTTTATAAAAGTCATCGATAGAAATTTTAAATACTTTTAGTTTAAAATACTTTTCTAATATTATTCTAACAATCGAACTAATAGTTGTTTTGCCGGTACCTTGTCCTCCAGCTAAACCAACAAAATAAGGTTTTTTATTATTAGTTTTGTTTGCAATCCAAAAACACATTGGAATTAAAAAAGATTTTAGCATTTTATCTTTATTGCTAAATTTTTCCGTTTTAGTTTCTTGTGATTTAATAAATTTAAAACAATCTTTTTTTACTTTATTAAAACAGACATCTATCTTATTCATTAGTGATTAATTTTTTTGGTCTAAGGGGTGATTTTGACCATTGTTAACTGCAACATCTTTTAGAGCAAAAGTATTTATTTCATCAATGCATCCAACATTAAAACCTGTCATTGCTGGATTAATTCTTGGATTGTGATGAGTGTAAATTCCACAAATTGAACAGAAATAATGTTTGGCTACATTTGTATGAAATTGATAAAGTTTTAATTTATCTTCTCCTTTCACTATTTTAAAATCTTCATTTTTAACCATCGACATTATCGCTCCCCTTCTTTTACAAATTGAACAATTGCATTTTATCACTTTCGCTAAGTCTCCATCTAAATTAATTTCTGCTTCAACTTCTCCACAATGACATGTTAATTTTTTCATGTTATTTCCTGTCTTTTATATGGTTTTGACCATCATTTATAAAGGTCTTTAGTTTAAATAGCTCACTTGTTTTTATTTCGTCTATACAACCCACATTGATACCATAAGTATTTGGATCACTTCTTCTTAGATTATGCGTTTGAACTCCGCACTCTGAACAAAAATGATGTTTGGCTACTTTTGTATTGAACTGATAAATCTTTATTTTATCTTCTCCTTTGACAATCTTTAAATCTTCTTTATTAACTGTTGTAACCATCGTTCCTTTTCTTTTACACATTGAACAATTGCATCTCATTAATTTATCTATTTCTTTTTTAAGATTAACCTGGATTTCTACTGCACCACAATGACATGTTAATGTTTTCATTTACTTTTTTTATCTATTTAATATTTAATTTAAACTATCTCTGGTTAAAGTTATCCACAAGGACACAAAATGTAGTTTCGATGTTCACGTTTTGATTCACTTTTGATTCAGTTACAGACTCAAAATACAACCTCTTGCGTGTATTATATAACTAAGCTATAAATAAGAACAAAACAAGAACATGAAACTAACAATCCCTTACTATCTACATAAAGCAGGCGCTGGTTTTCCATCTCCTGCAACTGATTATATCGAGGAAGATATTGATCTTAATATGCATTTAATAAGAAATGTTCCAGCCACCTTCATCATCAGGGTGCAAGGTAAATCAATGGTAGATGTTGGAATTAATGATGGAGATTTACTGGTTGTCGATAAAAGTATAAAGCCAAAAAACTTTTCAACAGTAATTGCAAATGTTCATGATGAGCTTGTAGTTAAAAGTTTAGTTCAAGAAAGAGATAAAAAGTTTTTAACATCAGGATCTAAAGAATTTACTGATAGAATTTTAATTAACGAAGAACAAGATATTTTTATTTGGGGAGTTGTAACTTATGTCATCCATTCTACGTACTAAAAAAATAGCACTAGTTGATTGTAATTCTTTTTATGTTTCTTGTGAAAGATTATTCAACCCTAAAATAAGAAGAAAGCCTGTCGTTGTTTTATCTAACAATGATGGCTGTATCATTTCAAGATCTACTGAAGCAAAAGTTTTAGGAATTAAAATGGGTGAACCTTATTTTAAAGCAAAAGATATTATTATTAAAAATAAAGTTGAGGTCTTTTCATCAAATTATTCTTTGTATGGAGATTTATCTAGACGAGTAATGAGAACTCTTAAAAGATTTAATTCAGATATGGAAATTTATTCTATTGATGAAGCATTTCTAGATTTATCTAATTTTCCAGATCAAGATGTAGAAAAAGTTGGAAAAGAAATTAGGGAAACAGTTTTACAATGGACTGGTATTCCAACTAGTATTGGAATTGCTAAAACAAAAACTCTAAGCAAAATTGCAAATCAAATTGCAAAGAAAAAGCAATCAGGTGTTACTAGCTTAATTGGAATAGAAAACTTAGATCCTGTACTTGAAAAAATTGAAATTAATGATGTCTGGGGTGTTGGTAAACAGCTAACTAAGTTTTATCAAAAACATGGAGTTTATAATGCAAAACAACTTAAGAATAAATCTAACAGCTGGATTAAAAAATCTTCTAATGTTTTAAGTTCTAGAACTGCAATGGAACTTAAAGGTATTCCCTGTATCAATTTAGAAACGACTACCTCAAAAAGAAAGAGCTGTGTTGTTTCAAGATCGTTTGGGAAGAGAGTTGAAAGATTTCAAGAATTAAAAGAAGCAGTTGCAAATTATTGTTTAAATGCATCTGAGAAAATAAGATCAGAATCGTTAGTTACAAAAGCTATCACAGTATTTGTTAGAACTAGCCCCTTTCAAAGAAACTATGGTTATTACTCAAACGCAAAGACAATTGATTTTCCAATTGCAACAAACAATAGTATTGAGATAGTTAAAGCTGCAGTTACAATACTTGAGGGTATATTCAAAAATGGTTATCAATATCAAAAAGCAGGTGTGATGCTCACAGGGCTTTCAAATGCTAATGATAAAACTAATCTATTTTCATCTGAAAAAGATGAGAAAATAAGCAGTTTAATGAGGTCTATTGATAATACTAATCATCGATATGGAAGATCTACGCTAAGTGTTGCAAGTGCTGGTGTTCAAAAGAGATGGAATATGAAAAGAGAGTATTCTTCTAAGATAGATACAGCTGATTTTTATTCTCTACCAACGATTAGAGCTATTTAAATTTTTCACTTTTTTTAGGTTTTCTAAATATAATACTGTCTAAGTAAACTCTTTGATCTTGCAAACTTTCCCAGTCAGAATTCCAATAGCCAATAGTTCTATGCCTATATATACCCATTTTAAGATAACCTCCTGTGCAAGTATCAGCTAATGTTTTTATATTTTTTAAGTCAGCAATTACTTTATTATCTTTATAAATTTTGAATCTACCTGTTTCATCTAACTTCCATAAAACATGAAATTTAAGATGAGTCCATTTACCTTTTAAATTTTCAATTTTTCCAATTATTACAGGATCTGATGAATAAGCCGCTTTACTAGCCCAACTATAATAATGCTCTCCTTTATATTTTGTATCTTGTGCCCAAAAATGACAACAGCTATGACAACCTTTAGCTTTATTGTCTGTATGCATTTGACCAATAATAACAACTGCACCTTTTTCTAGGCTCTCATAATCTTTATCAAAATATACCGCATATTCATAAATATATTCTTTATTTTTTAACTTCATTTCACCCAAATGAATTTCTTGCCTACTTCTGTTTCCCTTGCCATCACATTGAATTTGAGTTGTTTTTGCTTTTCCTTTTCCACAACCAGCATCTTCTCTATTAACTGTAAATTCAATACTTGTTTTTCCCTCATAAACTGGAAATCCATCTGATCTTTTTACTTCTTTTATTCTATTGATTTTTTTTTCAGACATAGAAATAAATTGTTTTTTAAATCCCTTGATGTCTTTAAATTTTACTTTATGTCCGTCTGAAAAACACTGGCTACTATAAAATAAAAATATTAATAAGAGACCTAAAAAATTTTTCATTACTTTATTTTTTCAATATCATTAATATTTAACAAACACTTATCAAATTCATCCATATTTTCTCTTAAAGCTAAGTTAGAAATTGAATATATCATTATCAGTAACAAAACTAGAGGTACTGAAGTAATAATAGAAGCATTGCTTTGCATTAATAAAATATAAAAAACTATAAATAAAGCCGAACGAATTAAAACTGTTTTTCGAAATACACTTATAATTGAAAGAGAGTGTTTTAATAAATTAAAAAAACTCATTTTAGATGGGCCAAAATATCTTGATCCTCTAATAGAAGGTATAGATACTAAGTCTTTTTCCACTTTTTTTAATGAGCCAGAAAAGCTATTCCAGGTGGCTTTTTCGTTTAACATTTTTTCAATAGTTAATTTTGATAAACAAGTAAAATTGCCAAATTTAATTGAACGTCCAGTAAAACCTAAAGTTAAAAGTTTATGTAATTGATAACATATTTTAAAAAATAAACTTTCTGATCTTTTAGTTCGTTCTCCAATTATAGTTTTATCGTCAGTTCGATCTGCTAATTGAATAAAATCCTTTATTTCTTCTGGTCGATCTTCTCCATCGCCATCCATAGGAATTACAAAGTCAAATTCTTTTTTTTCAAAAATATACTTTAATCCTGAAGCGATACATCTTGCATGACCCCTATTTTCTTTCATGTTAATAATTTCAATTACATTTATATTTTCAGTATTGGGATAATTATCTGTAATTTGTTGAGATGAAGCATCATTAACCACAATTATTGAAATCTGAGATGTGAGATCTTTTATTTCAAAATTAATGTCTTCTATTAATTTAGTCAAAGACTCTCTGTCATTATAAATTGGAATTAAAATTATATATTTTTTCATATCTATTTAGATCCAACACAAACATTATCAAGACACATATAGTCTTTCAATTGATCAAGTTTATTCCTTTTAACAATACCCTCCCAAACAGGTCTTGATTTCAGGTGATAAGATAAATTACCAGCATTCCATTCATTGCCATAAACAACGTTAATGGTTGAATTAAATTGCTGATCCCAAGCATATTGAGTTTTAATGGCAATTTCTTTACCTGGATAGTCTGTTCTCTTGTCTTGTTTTGAAATTGATATGTATGAATAAGTCACTGGAGATATAAAAAATAAAAATATAAATCCAAAAATAAAAGGTTTTAGTTTTTTAATATTAATTTGAGTTTTTAGAAAATAAACAAAAAAAGTTCCAAAAAATAAATAAAAAGGTGTCATCCACATAGTTCTTATTTTTGATCCAGTAATTACTGAAGTTAAAAACATTAAAAAGATAGGCACAACATTTATTGCAATTAAAAAAAACTGTTCTTTGTTATTAAAATTTATCTTAAATCTAATTTTTTTAACTAACAGCATAATTAAAAATAAAAATGGAATTAATATTCCAATTTGTTTTGCGATAAAAATTAATGGAAATTTAATATGATCAATTAAACCTGATTGTTCTAGACCAGTTCTTGCAAGTCCATAAGTTAAAGTTATAAAATCGTTATTGTTTAGCCAAATTAAATGAGGGACTAAAACAACTAAAAAGACTTCAAATGATATTAAATACTTAAAATCAAACTTTTTATTTTTCTTAATAAAGATTAAATAAAAAAATAAAAGATCAATTGAAACTAAAAGATATAGAAATAAATATTTTGATAAAAACCCAAAAGCTGCGAAAAGCCCAATTAAAAAACAATCAGTAAAATTAATGCTTTTTCCACTATAAATTTTCCAAGAAAAATAAACTGTTAATGACCAAAATGGAAGTTGGCATACGTTTACATTAAATTCTGGAGTAGTAAAATTATAAAAATAAATACCTTCAATAAGTAAAACTGAAATTAAACTTAATAAATCATTCTTTAAAATTTCTTTTGAAAATTTGAATACATAATAAAAAGAAATAATTACAAAAATTTGACTAAGTAAATAATAAGCCCAATCTTGTGAACCAAAAATTTGAAAAAAAACTTCTAGAAAAAATGCACTCATTGGAGGATGTTTGTTAAAACCCCAATCTAAATTACTTCCCCAAGCTAAAGCCTCAATCGTATCAAGTGGTAAATTATGATTTGTTAGAGAAGGCACCAAAGTCCAAAATATAAGATGTGATAAAACAAAGATGTAAAAAATATTATTTATATTCTTGGTATTATTAGTCATTTCTAAATATTAATATTAATTTAGCTTACTTGACACCCTTAATTTGCT
>QBYD01000006.1 GCA_003282975.1 Pelagibacteraceae bacterium AG-325-C10 | reverse complement strand
GTTTCTAAATCATCTTTTTTTAGATCAGTCTTTTTAAATAGTTTTTGACCTACATCTGCAATTGAGGAAATTATTTCTTTTAAATTAAACATAATTGGGTTTTAACATTTTTTTAATTTAAACTTAAATATTCAAAAAAAGATCTAATAGATACAATAATTAAAAATGTTCCAAAAATCTTACTTAATATCTTTTTGCTTATTTTATATACAGCTTTAGCTCCAATTCTAGCCATAATCATTGTCACAGGAACAAATACAATAAAACCTAATATATTTATATATCCAAGGCTATAGGGTGTATTTATATTATTTATAATTTTTCCACCCATAATCATTGTAATAGTTCCACTTAACGCTATTAAAAATCCAGTTGCTGCAGCAGTACCGATAGATTTTCTTATATCATATCCAATTGTTCTCATAAAAGGTACCATTAATGAACCCCCACCAATTCCTAGTGGAACAGAAATAAATCCTATTAGAATTCCAGAAATATTTTTTACTGCATCAGATATTCTTTTTGGATTTTCAACGAGTTGCTCTCTTAAAAAGATAAAAAACAAACCTGTCATAAATGCAAAAATTGAAAAAAATAAAATTAAAGTAGGCGTTTCCAAATTAACCACTAGAAATGTTCCAGCAATAACACCCAAAACAATAAAAATACCAAATGATTTTACCATTTTAAAATCTACAGCATCATATTCCATATGAGTTTTTGTAGAAATTATTGAAGTTGGAATAATTATTGCCAATGAAGTTCCTACAGATAAATGCATTCTTGTTACGATATCAAAACCTAAGACAGTAAAAGCATAATACAAAGCAGGTACCATGATAATACCGCCCCCAACTCCCAAAAGTCCTGCCATAAAACCAGCAACTGCTGCTGCAGCAGCCAAAACTATTAATAAATACATTACTTCGTTTATACTAATGCTATCCATTATGAATTTACTTTATTAGCTTTTTCATTATTTTGGACAATCGTCATTATATGTTTTGCTTTTTGAAAATCTGAGTCTCTAGCCATCATATTATCACTTAAATATCGCTTCCAATCTTTTGACCCAACTTGTCCATGATACAAACCAACAGTATGTCTCATAATATGATTTACTTTTGTACCTAATTTAACTTCTCTATCTAAATACTCTAATAGTTGTTCAGCAACTTGTTCTCTGGATGGATTATCTTTTGTTTTAAAAATTTCTTTTTCTATTTCTACTAAAGAATATGGATTTTGATAAATTGATCTACCTATCATAACTCCATCACAATTTTTTAAATGCTCATTAATTTCATCAATTTTTGAAATTCCACCATTAATTATAATTTCTAGTTTTGGATTATTCTTCTTAACTTCATAAACCATATCGTAATTTAATTTTGGAATATTCAAATTTTGTTTAGGAGATAATCCTGTAAGCATAGCTTTCCTGGCATGTAAAATAAAAGTCTTTGCTCCTGCATCACGCATTTTGTGAATGAAGTTATTTAAATAATCAAATTCTTCCATGTCATCAAAACCAATTCGTGTTTTAGCAGTCACTGGTATTTTGCAAGAATTAGTCATTGCATTAATACACTCTGCAACTAAATCTGGTTCTTTCATTAAACATGCGCCAAATTTATTTTTTTGGACTTTTTTACTTGGGCAACCTAAATTAATATTAATTTCATCATAACCCATATCTTCAGCTATTTTTGCAACTTCAGATAATTCCTCTTTATTAGAACCTCCTACTTGTAATGCTAAAGGTTTCTCCTCTGGGCTATAAGACAAGATCTTTTTTCTATCACCATGTATTGCCGATTTTGTTGCAACCATCTCAGTATAAAGCAATACGTTTTTGCTCATCAATCTTAAGAAAAAACGATCATGCCTATCAGTGCAATCCATCATTGGTGCAACTGAAACTTTTCTATTTATTTTATTATTAATATCCAAGAGGTTTACCCATTATTTTATCAGGTAGCCAAGTAACTATTTCTGGAAAAATACATAATATTAAAATAGCCAAAGCCATTATAATCATAAATGGTATGGAACCTTTTAAAATTTCTGAAAGACTTACGTCTGGGGTAATTCCTTTAATAATATAAAGATTTAGTCCAACTGGTGGTGTTATTAATCCTATTTCCATATTGATTGTAAATACAATTGCAAACCAATAAGGGTCAAATCCTAGAGTTGTTATAACAGGTAATAATATTGCTGAAGTCATTACAATGACAGCAACTGGGGGTAAAAAGAAACCAGCGATCAAAAGAAATATATTTATTAATATAAATACAACCCATTTGTTTGAGCTTAATTCTACCATACTCTGAGCTAAAGACTGGGTTACATAAAGCTGTGATAACGTAAATGCAAACAGATAAGAGGCTGCAATGATAAACATGATCATTACACTTTCTTTCATTGAAACTTTAACAATATTCCATATTTTTTTTGGTTGATAAATTTTGTAAACAACTGCAATTAGTACAAAAACTAAAAATGCTCCAACACCTGAAGCCTCTGATGGTGTTGCAACACCTCCGTATAAAACGTATAGGACGCCAGCTATAATAGCTAAAAATGGAAGTATTCTTGGTAATACCTCTAGTTTTTCTTTTAAAGTAGGTGGTGTTTTGTTTCTTAAAGCCTTTGCAGCATCTTTATCAATAAAGTAACTATGAATTAATGCCCAAATAGCAAACATTCCAGCCAACATAAAACCTGGAACTAGACCACATAAAAATAATCTTCCAATTGAAGTCCCAGTTGCAATACCATAAACAATTAAAACAATACTAGGTGGAATTAACACTCCTAATGTACCTCCAGCTGCAATTGTGCCTGTAGCTATCTGATCAGAGTAACCTCTTTTTCTCATCTCTGGAATACCCATCGTTCCAATAGCAGCACATGTAGCTGGACTAGACCCACTTAAAGCAGCAAAAATTGAACACGCACCTATATTTGAAATTACTAAACCACCAGGTACTCTCCAAAGCCATCTATCCAACCCTGTATATAAATCTTTTCCTGCAGGTGAATTAGCTACTGCCATTCCCATCAAAATGAACATAGGTATAGAGAGTAAAACAAAAGAGTTTAATCCTGCATAAAATGTTTCAGCAAAAACATCTAACATTTGAAAACCTTCAAACGATACGAGCAGAACTATAGAAACAAAACTTAAACCAAAAGCAATTGGAATTCCTGAAAATAGAACTATCAAAGTAAAAACAGCAACAATTAAAGCTATCATTAAAGGATCCATCAATCACCATCCTTTTCATCAGTTAGTTTCATTATTTCAGCTATATACTGGAGGATCATTAATGCTGCTCCTATCATCATTGAAGAATATGGTACCCATAATGGTGGATCCCATACAGTTCCAGTCGTATAATTCTTAGTAAAGGCCTCTTCTACCATTAAGAAACCAAAATAAAATAATATTAAAAAAAATATTAAACTTAAAAATGATGTAAAAATTTTAAGCCTTAAAATATTCTTTTTAGACAAAAAATCATAAATCCATTCCATACTAACGTGAGCCTTTTCACTTAAAACATAAGCACTTCCAATAAAAGTAGAGGCTACTAAAAGCATTGTTACAAGTTCAGTTTGCCAAGTTATTGCTCTTTGAAAAAAATATCTCTCAAAAACTAATTCAACAATTATCAAAATAGATAAAAGTAAAGCTGTTACAGCAAAAGCCCCACATACTTGGGCTATCATGTTGCAAAGCTTATAATAATTTTTTTTCATAAAAAAACCCCTGTTTAAAAAAAACAGGGGTTCCTTATATATTAATTTATTTAACTGCTAAAGCCATTTCCATAAGCTTAGCACCACCTGGTACTTGCTCAGCAAATGCTTTATGAGATGATTTTTTGGCAATTTCAATCCATGCCGCATGATCTTCTGCACTCATATATACAAGCTCAACACCAGCAGCTTTATAAGCATCTTCAAATTTCTTATCAAGATTAGCTACTTGTTCAGTCATATATTGTTCAGCTACTTTTCCTGCTGCCATTAAAGCACTTTGTTGCTTAGAACTCAGAGCATCAAAAGATTTTTTAGACATTAGAATTGGCTCATACATAAACCATAAACCAAAATTTCCAGGAGGTGTTGCACATTTTACTTGTTCGTAAATTTTGTAACTTACAAAACTTCCCGAACTTGTATTTGCACCTGTTAGTACACCTGTTTGAAGACCAGTATAAATTTCTGAAGATGGCATACTTTGAATACCAGCTCCTGCAGCTTCTAACATTTGGTTAAACGCTTTACCTGCAGCTCTCATCACTTGACCTTTTACATCGTTAGGGTTTCTAATACATTTAGTTTTAGAAGCAAAACCGCCTCCTAACCAAGCATCAGAAAGTACAACTACACCAGCATCATTAATTATTTTTTTAATCTCAGTCATCATTGGAGATTTATTAAATCTCAATGCATGATCATGATTTTTAACTGTTCCTGGCATTAAAGTAGCACTAAATTCTGGATGAAATTTAGAAGCATATCCTAACGGGAAAGCAGAAATATCTAATTGACCAGTAGTCATTGGTTTCCACTGTTCTTTTGGCTTGTATAAAGATTTTGCTGGATAAATTCTAATATCTATATCGACATTAGCTTTTTTAACTTCATCAGCTATAATTTGTACCATCTCATGACGTGGATCATAAGATCCATCAGCTCTTGGAGTTCCTGGCCATTGGTGACTTGCTTTTAGAGTAACTGCATAAGCAGAGCCAATCATTGTGAACACCAAAACTAATGAAGTAAAATATAAAGATAATTTTTTAATCATTATTTTTTCCTCTCAATTGTTATTTAATTCGTGCATTAAAATGAAGATGTTGATAAGAGTCAAGCCTGCATAATAACATTAAATTTTATGGACGGTCCTTTAAAAAACCTATTAGTAGTTGATTTAACAAGAGTATTAGTTGGCCCGTACTGTACAATGATACTTTCTGATCTTGGAGCAAGAGTAATTAAAGTTGAGGCACCTGAAATAGGAGATGACTCAAGAAAATTCGGACCTTTTATAGAAAATTATTCTGCTTATTTTATGTCCTTAAACAGAGGCAAAGAAAGTATAGCTCTAAATTTAAAAAATGATGATGATAAAAAAATATTTGAAAAAATTTTAGCAAAGGCAGATATCTTGGTTGAAAATTTTAAACCTGGTACATTAGAAAAATGGGGGTACGGTTGGAAAGAAGTTAATAAGAAATATCCTAAATTAATTTATGCATCAGCATCAGGTTTTGGGCAAACTGGACCGCTCAAAGAATTGCCTGCTTACGACATGGTTGTACAGGGCATGGGTGGATTAATGAGTGTTACTGGACAACCCAACACCGAACCAACAAGAGTTGGTACATCAATAGGAGATATAACTGCAGGTTTATTTACAGCAATTGGCATCAACGCAGCTTTATATGATAGACAAAAAACTGGTAAAGGAACGTTTATTGATGTTTCAATGTTAGATTGCCAAATTGCTATATTAGAAAATGCAATAGCTAGATACTTGGCAAAAAATGAAATACCAGAACCAATGGGATCAAGACATCCTTCCATTACCCCATTTGAGGCATTTAAAACAAAAGATAGTTACATTATTATAGCAGCAGGTAATGAAAAATTATTCAAAAATTTATGTGATGTTTTGCAAATTCCAGAAATTTCGACTGACGACAGGTTTTCTACAAATTCATTGAGGAGTGAAAATGCTGATCAACTAAAAAAGATAATAGAAGAAAAATTATCATTAAAAAAAACTGATGAGTGGGTTAAGGAAATGGAACAATTAAAAATTCCTTGTGGGCCAATTTTCAATATAAAACAAGCTGTTGAAAATCCTCAGGTTCAGGAGAGAAATATGATTATTAGCTCATTTCATAAAACTATTGGTGAATTTAAATCAGCTGGAAATCCAATTAAAATGTCAACATATAAAGATGAAAAAACTAGAGGAGATATTCCTGATCTTGATGAACATAGAGAAAAAATTATTAAGGAGTTTTGTTAAATTAAAATATGTTAGGAGTTAAATATGTTAGATAAAAGAAAATTTTATATCAATGGAAAATGGGTTGCACCCAGTAAACCTAACGATTTGGATGTAATTGATCCTTGTACTGAGGATTCTATTGCAACAATTTCTTTAGGTTCAAAAGAAGATACTAATGCAGCTGTTAGTGCAGCAAAAGCAGCTTTTGAAAGTTGGAAAGAAAGCTCAAAAGAGGAAAGAGTTGCTCTACTAGAAAAATTATTAAATATTTATAAAAAAAGATATAGTGAAATGGTTGATGCAATTTCACTCGAAATGGGAGCACCAGCAGATTGGTCAAAAGATGTTCAAACTGCAAGTGGTCAATCTCATATAGAAGATTTTATTTTAAGATTAAAAGAATTTGAATTTGATAAAAAATTTAGCCCAGAGTCTAATAATCGCATTTGTTATGAGCCAATTGGAGTTTGTGGTTTAATTACTCCCTGGAATTGGCCAATTAATCAAATAGGTTTAAAAGTAGTACCTGCTTTTGCAACTGGTTGCACAATGATACTTAAACCATCTGAATTAGCACCATTATCAGCAATGTTGTTTGCTGAAATGATCGATGAAGCGGGATTTCCTCCAGGAGTATTTAATTTAGTAAATGGTGATGGAGCTGGTGTTGGAACAGATATTTCTAGCCATCCAGATATTAATTTAGTTTCCTTTACTGGTTCAACACGTGCTGGAAGACTTATTTCAAAAAATGCAGCAGAGACTATTAAAAGAGTTTGTTTAGAGTTAGGTGGTAAGGGTGGAAATATTGTATTTGCAGACTCTTATCCAAATGCAGTTAGAGATGGCATAAGAAATGTGATGAGTAACTCAGGACAATCTTGTGACGCTCCTACAAGAATGCTAGTTGAAAAATCTATCTATGAACGAGCTATTAAAGAAGCAGCAGATGAAGCTAATTTAATTAAAGTAGATCATGCATCTAAAAAAGGAGATCATATTGGTCCAGTAATTTCAAAAACACAATATGATAAAATTGTAAATTTAATTCAAAGTGGAATTGACGAAGGCGCAACTTTAGCAGCTGGAGGTCCAGAATTACCAAATGGAATGAACAAAGGGTATTTTATTAAGCCTACAATTTTTACAAATGTAACTAATGATATGAGAATTGCTAAAGAGGAAATATTTGGACCGGTATTATCCATTATTCCATTTGAAACTGAAGAAGAGGCTATAAAAATTGTAAACGATACAGAGTATGGTCTTGGGAATTACCTTCAAACAGAGGATAAAGAAAAAGCAAAAAGGGTATCAAGAAAATTAAATGCTGGAATAATTTATGTCAATGGAATTGGACCTGATGCGGGTACACCTTTTGGAGGATTTAAACAATCTGGAAACGGTCGTGAAGGTGGAGTTTGGGGTTTAGAAGAATATTTAGAAGTTAAAACGGTTACAGACTGGAAAGAATAAAATGATTGGTTACGTGATGGTTGGAACTAACGATCTTGGTAAATCAATTACTTTTTATGATGCCTTGCTAGAATTGTTGGCTCTTAAAAGAGTTGATACTACAAAGGATTATGCTGGATATGCTTCAAAGGATAATCCAGAAAATATTGAGTTTTATATTACAAAACCAGTTAATGGAAACAAAGCAAATTTTGGTAATGGTACACAAATATCTTTTATTACAGATCATAAAGATGTTGTTGAAAAGTTTCATAAGTTAGGAGTTGAATTAGGCGGCAAAAGTGAAGGGGCGCCTGGTGAAAGACCTGAGGGTTCAAAAGTATATTATTCTTATGTAAGAGATCTAGATGGAAATAAGATCTGTGTTTTTACAAACATCTAATTAAAGAATGGCATATAATTCAATTAAGCAAAGGTTAGAAAATAACGATACTATAATCTTAGATGGAGCAATAGGTGCTGAGCTTGAAAAAAAAGGAGCAAAAATGCATAAAGATTTATGGTGTGGCACCTGCTCTGTAGAAAGTCCAGATTTAGTTAAAAAAGTACACGAGGATTATATATTAGCTGGAGCTGATATAATCACCACAAACACTTATGCAACTACTCCTATTGCTATGAAGCAATATGGTTTTAAAGATCAAATAAATGAATTTAATAAAAAAAGTGTTCAACTAGCTAAAGAAGCAGCTAAAAATTCTAACAAAAAGGTTGCTATTGCAGGAAGTGTTTCAACATTTGGAAGCTTATATAAATATGGAGTTGAAGCTATGGTACCTGGGTTTAAGGAACAATTAAATATTTTATCAGGCGAAGGAGTAGATTTAATTATATTGGAAGCCATGTCATCACAAGCCGATATAGTTGAGACAATTGTTGAAAGCACAAAAGAAACAAAGTTGCCAGTATGGTTATCAATATCTTGTGTAATTGATGATCAAACAAATAAAGTAATGCTTGGTTATAATGATACTTTGCACACTGATACAAATGTTTATGAAGACTTTGAATTATCAATAAATAATTTCAGTAAAATACATAATGGGCCGATATTGGTTGCTCATTCAGATATTAAAGTAACGGGTGAAGCAATAAAAATAGCTAGAAATAATTTTAATGGTGTATTGGGCGCATATCCTAATAGGGGTCATTATGAAAAACCTAACTGGAAATTTATCGATAATATTACTCCTAGTGAATATTTAGAAAATGCAAGATCATGGGTCAAAGATGGTGTAAATATTGTAGGTGGTTGTTGCGGCGTTGGAGTTGAAGAAATTAAGGCAATTTCTATTTTGAAAAAAAATCAAAATGCATAATAAGATAGATTTATTTAATCAGACTATAAATGAAATTGAAAAGATATGGTCTATAAATAAAAAATTATCTGATTTTGTAAATTTTCCAAAAAAATTAGTTTTAAAAAAAAAATGCAATAACAAAATAAATGTTACAAATATACTTTTGGATTGGAAATTAGAAGACAATCATAAATTCGAAAAATTACATAATTTAATTTCAAATTTGTCACCATTTGTAAGTTGGGATAATGGATATAATGAAAATGAAGTAGGTAAAGAATTTTTAAATAAATACGGTTTTTTTGAACTCATTGGACCTACTGGTCATTTTGAAACAACAGATATGGCATTATATGTAAATTTTTTAGATATGAACTCTCATTATCCTTGGCATAATCATGAAGCAGAGGAACTTTACTTTATAGTTTCAGGTGAAGCAAAATTTGAAAAAGGAAATGAGGCTCCAGTAATTTTAAAGCCTGAGGATACTTGTTTTCACAAAAGCTACCAACCACATAGAATTACCACTACAAATAAAAAGATTTTATCTTTTGTGATTTGGAAAAATAAATTTGAAAATGTATCGAAAATAGTAGATCCTAAAGGACTTTAAAATGTCTTACAAAGATTTAAAAGAAGAACTAAATCCAAGTCTTACAATCATAAGAGATAACAAGCCAAAATGGTATTTACCAGAAACACGAAGAGATGGTTATCGAAATTTACATAAAATAAATAGGTACGGTTTATTGTATCGATCTGATTTAGTTTTAAAATTAAAAAAGAATTACAATCAAAAAATTAAAAATATTCCAGCTGTACAAAAAATGCTTAATCATAAATACTTTTGTTCATTATTAGTTGGTAAAGATCAGGATTTACTTTTTGAAGAATATGCGGATGATTTTACTGATAAAACTCCTCAAACAATAATGTCCATCACTAAAATGTTTGTTAATTTATTTGTTGGAGAACTTGTCGAAAAAAAATTAATAGAATTAGACAAAAAAATTTCTGATTATCTTCCAGAGATTGGAACTGGTTATGCATCAGCTACAGTTCAAGAGGTTTTAGACATGAATTTAGAAAACTCATATAGTGAAGATTATACCGACCCTTACACTTCATCATTTTTACATGAACCAGTTTGTGGATGGAGATTACCATCTAACTTAGAAGAAAAAATGGGACAAGAGGAATTTTTAAATACAATTGAGTCTAACGAAGATAAAGATTTAAAAAATTCAACAGATTTATCTCATTATAAATCTGCAAATACAGATGTAATTGGTGTTTTAATAGAAAAAGTAAGTGGAAAAAAACTAAGTCAGTGGGTTTTGGAAGCAGTGGAAGCAGCAGGATTAGAGGATGCTCTTTATATTGGCACTGATAGATTTAGTATGCCCTGGATATCTGGTGGTGGATGTTTAATTTCTAGAGACTTTTTAAGATATGGTCTTTTATTTTCAAGAAAAGGTCATGGTGTTGGAAAAAGAAAAGTTGGTTCAGAAAATTTTTTTGATGAAACACTAAAAAATAAAGGAACTAAATATATGGAATTATCTCCAAATAAATATTTGTACTATTCGAACTCTACAATGAAATGTGGAGATTGGATTGGACATTCAGGTCTTGGAGGTCAATTTTTAGCAATAAATTTAAAAAATGGAATAGTGGCCTCATACTTTTCTGTAATTGAAACAGACTCTGGAACTGATGAAAATTATAAAAGAGATATGATTAATATGTTGGATGAAATAGTTAATAGCAATTTTTAAAATTAACTTTGATTAATTTTATCAGCTATTAATATTTTTCTTTGCATCTCTCGAAGCACAGGTTTTTCAATAAGTTTACCATCTATTACAACCAAACCTGTGTCAGACTCACTGAATTGATCTACAATTTTTTTAGCTTTATTAATTTCTTCTTTAGAAGGAGTAAAAATTTCATTTAAAATATTTATTTGTTTTGGATGAATGGACCCTTTTCCAGTAAAACCTAAGTCTCTAACAAGCTCAGCCTCTTTTTTCATTCCATCCATATCTTCTAAATCTAAATAAGGCACATCTATAACATCAATTCCAACACTAGCTCCTGCATGAACTAATTTAGATCTTGCATACAGCAAATTCTCATAACTATTTGGAACCCTTAGTTCTGCAGCCATGTCGACCCCGCCAAAATAAAGAGCCACTATTCTTTTACTTGAGTGAGCAATTTCATATATGTTTTGAAGTGCTTGATTTGTTTCCATTATCACATGAAGATCGGTATCTAAATTACAATCAGTCAAAAGATCATCTATAAATTTTATCTCATCTGGAGTTTTAACTTTAGGCAGCATTATCGCTTTAACTTTTAATTTACTTGAGATGAAAGCTTCTAAATCTAATAGACCAAACTTAGTTCGTTGACAATTAACCCTAACAACTAACTCCACATCACTCTTTACTTCAAGAGTTTTAAGAGCTTCAATTGTATTTTTTCGAGCTTCATCTTTATCTTTAATTGCTATTCCGTCCTCTAATTCAATACAAACCATGTCTGCACCTGAAGCAATAGCTTTTGGAAACATATCTGGATTAAGTCCTGGTGTGAAAATAAAACTACGTCTAACGCTTATTTTATCTGAATTCATCTTATTGTTATATCCTAAAATATTCTAAGTAATCAATTTTTTTTTGAAGCTAACACAACAGCTAGAATTCCTCCAACAACTATCATTGAACTACCAACAACTTCCCTCCAACCAAAAGGCTCATTTGTAAGAATACTAGAACTTATAACGCCTACAATTATTTCTGAAAGAAAAAGTATAGAACACAAACCTGCTCCCAGTTGACTTGGAGACCAAAGAATAACTATTCCTGTTGGAATAAAATAAAAAACAGAAATAATTAATAAAAAATATGCCATTGAAATAAATGATTGTATTGATGGCGTTGGGCCAAGGTGTTCAGTTAAAGCAAAACCTGCAAAAACATTAAATATTGCTCCATAAAAAAAGAATGAAAAAATTAACGGAAACACACCATCAGTTTTAATTAGTTCAAGTCTTATCAATCCACCAGCAAATATAGCCCCTCCAGCTAATGCCAACCAATCTCCAGAATTTTCTGGCAATGGAAAAACTGTTTGTTTACTGAAAACTATCCACAATCCTCCTAGGGCTAAAAGTAAAGTTAGTACTCTTTCAATACCAGGTCTTTTTTTTAAAAATAAAATTTCAAAAATTGTAGTCCAAATTGGTGTCATATAAAAAAGTATTAATGCACGAACAACATCTGTTAAAAGAAAGCTTAATGCATAACAGATAAAGCCGCCTCCAATTAAAAGTCCAGTAAGTGGCAATTCAAGACCTGACGATCTTCCCTTAAATTTTCTCCAAATTGAAATTGGTGATAAAATTAATACACCAATTATCATTTGTGCAATTGTACCCCAACCTCCTGTAAGACCACCCTCTTCTAAAATTCTTTGAGGCAACCAATAAATACCCCAAGCACCAGCTGAAACTGCTAGTGCAAATGCTATTTTGAAATGATGTGGGTGTCTCATGATTAATTAATAAAATTTGGTTTAATTTTACTACAATTAAATATCTCCTCATATTTTTTTGTGAATGCAAATAATCTTAAATCATCATATTTTTTAGCTATAATTTGCATACCCATTGGCATTCCATTTTCATTAAAACCAACTGGTACTGTTATTGTTGGTAAGTCTAATAAACTAGACATTATAAAAACCTCTATCCATCTATGATACGTATCTAATTCATAATTATTTATCTTTTTTGGAAATTGTAAATTTTTATCAAATGGAAAAACTTGAGCAGAAGGTAAAACTAAAAAATCATACTCTTTAAAAATATCATCCACTTCTTTTAAACAATTATTTTTTTGCTTTAGTGCTTTATCAATTTCATCATCTTTAATATTTTCACCTTTTTTATATTCCCAAATAGCTTGAAAAGTCATCTCCTCTATATTTCTTATTTGCATGCTTTCGGTATCATCAAAAATACTTTTGGCTCTAAGTGTAGTCCAGCTATCCCACATTTCTGAGGAATTAATATTTGTTTTCAAAGTCTCTATAAATATATTATGATTTTCTAATTCTTTTAATCTTGTTTCACATATGTCAATTATTCCATTTTCAAACATATAATTATTGTTCATATCTTTTAACCAACCAATTTTAATATTTGAAAATTGTTTGTCTGTTAATTCATTCTCTTTGAATGAACCATTGATATCAATAGACAAAGGATCTAAAGGGTCACTACCTATTATACAATCTAATAATATGGCCATATCTTGTGGATTTTTTGCAAAACATCCAGGTGAAGTTAAAATTGGAAAATTATTTATATTTTTCTCATTAGACCTATCAGTTGGAATTAATCCTGTAGTAGGTCTATATCCATAAATATTTGCAAAAGCCGCAGGTGCCCTACATGATCCCATCATATCGGTGCCATCAGCGAAAGGTAAAAGTTCTGCGGCAACGGCTGAACCAGCTCCACCACTGGATCCTGCTGCAGATTTATTTAAATCATAAGGATTTGATGTTGGTCCAAAGAGTCTGTTAGTGGTGTGTCCTCCTACCCCCAATTCAGCAGTATTAGTTTTACCAATTATGATTGCACCATTATTTTTTAAACGATCAACAATTAATGAATTTTTTTTTGCAATATTATTTTTAAAATTTGGAAAACCATAGGTCGATGGCATTCCCTCAATATCAAAAAGATCTTTGCAAGCTAAAGGTAATCCAATTAAAGGTTTAGACTTATTAATATCTTGATCTTTTAAATTTGCCTCATCTAATATTCTTTCTTCCTCTTTTAGTAAGACAATCGCATTTAATTTAGGATTATAGTTTTTTATTCGTTGCAGATAAAACTCTACTACTTCTTTTACTAAAACTTCCTTAGATTGTACTAATGAAATTATTTCTAAAATAGATTTATTCTCAAACATTCAATGAAACTTTTATCGAGCTTTTTTTATCGATGCTAGTGTCATTTCTTTAACTTCTTCTAAAGTTGCAATTTTTGGATTTGTTGCATATGCTTGATCTTTCATTGCTTTTTTTGCAATTCTTTCAACACAGTCTTCTGGTACTCCTATTTCACTTAAACTTTTTGGAATATTTAGTCTGTCGAGCATCTTTTCTATATTAGTAATAAATGCTTCAATTGAATGATCTTCAAATTGCATGGCTTCTGACATACGTTTAACTTTTTCATCCATGCCTGATAAATTATACCTAAGTACTACTGGTAATATAATTGCATTAGTTAAACCATGTTGTGTATTGAATTCGGCTCCTACCATATGTGATATTGCATGAACTAAACCTAATCCTTTAAGGAAAGCTACTCCACCTAAATAAGAGCCAACATGCATACCACCTCTAGCTACTAAATTTTTAGGTTCTTCAACTGCAAGATAAAGTGATTTTGAAATTAAGGATAAACTTTCTATAGCAGATCCATCACATAAAGGGTTAAATCCAGGAACACAATAACCCTCAATTGCATGAACCATTGCATCTACTCCTGTCCACGCGGTTAGAGAGGGAGGTAATCCTAAAGTTAATTCTGGATCAACTAAAGCTAAAACTGGTCTAGCATCTGGATGCCACATACAAAATTTCATTCCTTCTTTTAAATAAGTAACCATAGCTGTAATTTCAGTTTCTGCTCCTGTTCCTGCAGTTGTAGGAATAGTTATTATTTTTGGAAAAGGGTTATCTTTACTTATCTTGGGAGGAGTTAATTCAAATTCAAAATCTCTAAGTGGTATATCATTATTAGCAGTAAGACATATTAATTTACCTCCATCCATTGCACTTCCTCCACCAATTGCAATGATTGCATCATGGCTCCCATCTTTATATTTTTTACATCCAACTGACACTTCATCTTCTCTTGGATTAGGAGATATATCAAAAAAAAGATCTGATTTTATATTAGCTTTTAATAAAAGTTCTTTTAATTCTTTAATAAAGTAAAGCTCAGTACTTCCTTTATCAGTAACTATTAAAGGATTTTTTATTCCAAATTTGTTACACTGGTCACCAATTTCTTTAAATCTTCCTGGACCATAAGCTGTATTAGTTGGAAAAGTCCAATCTTGGTTAGATAAGATATCAGATTCATTTAGTTTAAAATTATTCATTTTATTTGTAAGGTTTATACAATTTTGAAAAAATTAATACACGAAAATGTCATCTGAGAAAATTGATATTAAAAAAACTTATTTAGCAGTAACTACAATGCTAATGGCAATTTTATGTGTTGATTTATATATGGTTGTTATTAAATTTCTTGGAGACGAATATTCTGTTGTTCAACTAGCTGTTTTTAGAAATATTGCTGGAGTGATACCATTAATTTTATTAATTTTATTCACTAAAGAACATTTAACAATTTTTAAAAATCTTAACAAAAAATTTGTCACTTTAAGTTTTTTAAGAGGCTTAGGTTTTTTGGCTATGAATATTTTTGTCTTCATTTCGGTAATAAACCTTGAATTTGCAACAGCAATGACACTTACTTTTTCATCTCCTTTTTTTATAGTAATTTTTTCAATTTTTTTTTTAAAAGACAGGATTGGAATTTATAGATGGTCTGCAATATTTTTAGGTTTTTTGGGTGTGGTATTAATTATGAAGCCTACAAGTGATATATTTAACTTTTATTCAATTTATCCAATTCTTACTGCTATCGCTTGGGCAATGACTGTTATAATTTTAAAATTCATTCCTGAGGGTCACTCAACTGCAAAAATACAATTATTTACATTAATTTTTAATGTCTTGGGTGCTTTAATTTTATTTTTTATTACTAGCGGACATGTAGAAATTAAAAATATTCAAGATTTCTTTTTAATGACTCTAACTGGTATTCTTGGTGGAACAGCAGCAATATTATTTATTTATTCTTATAGATTAATCTCTGCTAGTAAGATGGCATCATTTGAATATTTAGGAATACCGTCTTCTTTTGTTCTTGGGTGGATTTTTTTCAAAGAAGCTCCGTGGCAACAACTTTTCCCAGGTGTGATAGCAATTATTTTAGCTGGTATGATAATTATTTGGAGAGATAAAGTTAAAGAAAAAAGTATTAAGGGTAATAATCAATTTAACTAGCAGATTTCATAGATTTCATAACTATTGAACGATCTATCTCACCTAATAAATCACCTGTATCAGAACATATAACTGGAAATGATTTATCTGAGTCAACTAACTTGTCTATTAAAGTCTCAATTTTTGAATTATCAGGAATGCATGACGATTTATCTTCATATAATTTTTTAGTTTCTTCACAACATTCCTCACGCATAACTTTTCCTGCGCTTAAAACTTTATATTTTGGAACATCTTCACAGAAATCTTTTACATACTGATCTTTTGGATTTGCAACTATTTCTTCAGGAGTCCCAACTTGAGAAACTTCACCATCTTTCATAATTGCAATATGGTCTCCCATTTTAATTGCTTCTAAAAAATCGTGAGTAATAAAAACCATAGTTTTTTGTAATTTCTCTTGTAATTTTAGTAATTCATCTTGCATCTCTCTTCTTATTAAAGGATCAAGTGCAGAAAAAGGCTCATCAAATATTAATATTTCTGGATCTACAGCTAATGCTCTAGCTAAACCTACTCTTTGTTGCATACCTCCAGATAATTCTCTTGGATAATTGTTATGCCAACCTTCAAGTCCAACCATTTTCAAAACTTCCATAGCTTTATCTATACGTTCTTGTCTTTTACTCCCCCTAATTTCAAGACCGTAAGCAATATTTTCTACAACTGTTCTGTGAGGAAATAAACCAAAATGCTGAAAGACCATACTCATTTTATTTCTTCTTAAGTCAAGTAATTCACTTCCACTCATTTTAGTAACATCTACATCATCCATTTTTACAGAACCAGAAGTCGGCTCAATTAATCTAGATATGCATCTTACTAAAGTAGATTTTCCACTTCCTGACAATCCCATAACAACAAAAGTTTCTCCTTTTTGAATTGAAAAACTAACATTTTTTACAGCCACAACATGGCCTGTCTTTTCTTGAACTTCTTTCGTTGTTAGATTTGGATCCAAATTATCTTTTATTCTTTTTTCATCTGGACCGAATAATTTCCAAATATTAGAGCAAACAATTTTAGTATTATTCATATTAATCAAAAACCTAAGCAGCGATAAGACAATATTTTACTTTAAAAGTAAAATAGTTTATTTAAATTAGCATATATATGACTGCTCAGAGTAATGTGTTAGAAAAGCCAAATTCTTCAAAAAATTTAATCAAATATTTTATTGTATTAGCTGTATTTTTAGTAGCTTTGTGGTTGTCTTTCCAAAATGAAAATCCCTCTAAGTTTCCAAAGGAGATAACTGATGGATTTACTTTTACTGCATGGGTTAACGATGGTGAGGATTATTTAAAAAAAAATTATAGGTGGATAACAAAAATAATCGCAAGCTATATTAAAGAGGGATATTACTTTCTTGAAGATTTTTTAATTGATTCACCTTGGTTATTAATAACTGCAATTCTCTTTTTGCCTTGCTTAATTGCAGGTGGATTAAGGTTAGGTTTGTATTCATTATTCGTAATTTATTTTTGGGGAGCTGTTGGAATGTGGGACGAGTCCATGCAAACACTTGCTCTAATGGGATTATCAGTTTTATTATGTGTTTTTTTTGGAGTGACGCTAGGTATATTGTGTTCGCAGAGTGATAGGTTTGAAAATTTCATGAAGCCTATTTTAGATACCATGCAAGTGATGCCTGCATTTGTATATCTATTTCCAGCTTTATTCTTTTTTGGAATTGGAGGTGCGCCTGCAATATTAGCAACAATGATTTATGCTATGCCTCCAGTAATAAGATTAACTAATTCAGGAATAAGACAAGTTTCAAAAGAAACAATTGAGTCAGCCACATCATTTGGTTCAAGTAAACTTCAACTTCTCTTTAAAATAAAAATTCCACTATCTTTACCAAGTATAATGATGGGTATTAACCAGGTAATAATGATGGCATTAGCACTTGTTGTTTTAGCATGTTTTATTGGTGCTGAAGGAATTGGAGGTCAAGTTTGGTTAGCAATTCGAAACCTTGATGTTGGTTGGGCCATGGAAGGAGGATTGTGTATACTTTTTATGGCTATATTATTTGACAGATTTAGTATGTCATTTAGCAAAGATAGGGAAATTATTCCGTCTGATGTTCAAAAATTCTATTTGCTTCCACAAGCATGGGAAAAGTTTCAAATAGCAAGAATTTTAGAAAAACCACTTAGCATTACTCATTATATTATTAAAAATATTTGTGAAAAAACTACAAACTTAATTGCATATATGTTCAGATACTTAATCTCATTATTTAATAAAGACTCTGCTGAGGAGATTGGTGAATTGATTAGTAAAAGATATTACTTAATTCCATCTTTTATAGTGTTTTTCATTATTGTTTTAATTGATGCTTTTGTAATTAATATTGGATCGTTTCCATCTGAATGGAAACTTTCTATAAGACAACCTATAGCTGATACAGTAAAATCTTTAACAGTTAATCCATCATTTATTGCATTTACAAAAGGATTAAGAGCATTCGTATATTTAAATTTACTTAGACCCCTTGATACTTTTTTAACACATATTCCATGGTGGTACACTATGGGAATAATTACTGCTATTGGATATTTTGCTGTAGGCCTAAGATTTGCAGTTATTACAATATTATTATTATTGTTTATAGGAGCTTGTGGAATTTGGACCCACTCAATGATTACTCTGTCTTCTGTTTTAGTTTCTGTAACTTTATGTTTTGCAGTTGGTGTACCTTTAGGAATTATAGCTTCGTACAATCAAAGATTTAGAGACATCTTGAATGTTATTTTGGATGCAATGCAAACACTTCCATATTTTTGTTATCTAATTCCTGTACTTATGTTTTTTGGAGGAGGCACTGTTTCTGCTGTGTTAGCAACAGTAATTTACTCAATCCCTCCAATTATAAGACTTACATCGTTAGGTCTTACACAAGTTTCTGGAAGTTATTCTGAGGTTTCAAGATCATTTGGTGGAACATTACTTCAAACACTTAATAAAGTTAAGTTTCCACTAGCTGTTCCAAGTTTAGTAATTGGTTTTAATCAGACTGTGATTATGGCTTTTGCAATGCAGATCGTAACTCCTTTAATTGGTGGAAAAGGTTTGGGACTTGAAGTATTTAATGGATTAGCAAGATCTGATACTGGCAGAGGATTAGCAGCAGGTATTGGTATAGTTTTAATGGCTATTATAATTGATAGAATAAGTTTGGCTTGGACTAAAAAACAAAGAATTGCTCTAGGATTAGAAAAAAATTAACACAAGCAAAGATAAAAAATTTAATAGATAACGCTGCCTATTCTAGGTTATTGACAAAAAACCACACCCTTTAACAAGTAAAAATTGTATAAATCAAATTAATAGAGTTTACATGCGCATATTTTTTGAATTAGTATGTTTTTTTTAAATTAATTTAGAGGAGAAATAATGAAGTTATCAAAAAAAATATCAACTCTGATATTATCTTTTGTGCTTATATTTGGATCTTTTTCTCAAGCAAATGCTAAGAGATTAACAGCGGCTGTAGCAGACTGGACAGGTGGAGAAATTACTTGTCAAGTAGCAGTCAGTATGTTGGAGGAAGAATTAGGTTATAAAGTAAAGAGAGTTGTGTTTCCATCAGGAACAGGTTTGTGGGAAGCGATTGCTGCAGGTGAAATTGATTTTGCTTGTGAGAGTTGGCCAAGTTACGCTGAGGCAGACACTGTAATGATGAAGGGACCACTTGTTTATGATGGTAAAACTATGTTTAATTATGAGGGTGATGGAAGCATCGAGCTTTTAGGTACTACTGGAATAATTGGACTTTCAGATTATTACATTCCTAGATATGCTGCGGAAAGCTTAGGTATAAAATCATGGAAAGATTTAAATAAACATAAAGATAAATTTGCATCAATTGAAACTGGTAGCAAAGGAAGATTAATTGCTTGTCCAGTAGCTGGCTGGAACTGTCATGACCAAAAAAGATTGGATCTTTTGGGAGTTGATTTCCAAGCTGATGAACTAGGAACAGAAGCAGCAGCAATTGCTGAGGCAGTAGCAGCATATGAAAGAAAAGAACCTTTCTTGCTTTACCTATGGGAGCCTCATTGGTTCTTTGGTGCTTATGACATGGTTGGAGTTGGTTTACCTGCTCATAAAACTTGTGATAGCTTCACGGAAGCAAATAACTGGAAAGATTGTGGAACCGCTGCATGGCCTGCTACAGGTTGGGCAAAAGATTACACTTTCAATTATGGTAATCCAGAAACTTTTGCTAAATCAGAACATGCTAAAGCTGCGGCATTCTTCAAGAAAATGAAGTTTGATAATGCAGATCAAGCTGTAATGCTAGTTGAAGTTAAGCAAAAAAACAGAGATCTTAAAGAAGTAGTTAAAGAGTGGAAAGATGCTAATCCTGACAAATGGAGAAGCTGGATTCCAAATTAATTATTTTTAGATAAATATTTAAAAGGGCTTTGATTTTCAGAGCCCTTTTTTTTTAGGGGGGATCTTAACCTTCGCTATTGGTATCTTCTTCGTTAGATTGGATTTCTTCAGCTTTCATTTCTTCTATAGATGCATCACCTTCCTCAGCAGGCGTTTCTAAAGGTTCAGCAGAACTTGTTTCTGTAGAATTTTGTATTTCAGCCAAGTCTTCTTGAGATACTTGAATTTTTTCTGGAGTTTTTCTTGCTCTTTTAGATGGTAAAATTGGTGTACCACTTTTTGAAATTTCACCTTTATACATATTTTCAAAATCATCACCTATTTCTTCATCATCCTCAGAACCATCATCAACTTGTTCAACGTGTTTTCTTAGCTTGTAAACAGCGCTCTCGGTTAAGTCTGAAACTTTAATTTTTTCTTCTGCTATTTCTCTTAACGAGATAACCGTATTTTTATCATTATCTTTATCTAGTAAGGGTTCAACACCTGAGTTTAATTGAGTTGCTCTTTCTTTAGCAACAAGAACTAATTCGTAAGGGCTATCTACTTTATCTATGCAGTCTTCAACTGTTACTCTTGCCATGGGCGATTATTTATACCTGAGACCTCTAAAATGCAAGTTTTTTTTAAATATAAATTGGATTGAGTTTTTTTCTGATCGAAAAAAGAAGAATTAAAGAAATAGAAATATAACTGCCTGAAACAGCTACAATTTCTTCTATAGTAAAACCAATATCAATCAAAAATCCATATAAAGCAGTACCAAAAGCTGTAGCAAATACCATTAATGCTGTTGTTAGTGCTTTTATTGATCCAATATATTTAACTCCATATAACTCAGCCCAAGTTGAAGAGCCTAAAATATTTGCAAAACCATTAGATATTCCAACTAAACCTAAAAATATAAAAGCAATAATTGGCGTATCAAAAAAGAATAATGCAATTGCTGAGAGTAAAAGTGGGATATTCATGAATATTAATAATTTTCTACTTGTGAATTTATCAATTAAATATCCAGACAAAAATAAAGTTAAAACAGAAAAAATTGAGTAAGACATAAATGATTGTGCAATTGTGTAAGGTCCCCAACCTTTTGATGTTTGTACGAAAGATTGAAATACAGCAAAGCCAGTAAAGATCCAAGGCATAGCAAGCATATTAAGGCTAATTATGTAAAATCTATAATCTTTAATAACCTCTATTCTCTTCCATTGTTTAATTTCTTCATCTTTTATATTTTCATCTTGAGACTCTCTAGAATTTAAATTTAGATTTTTAATTAATGAAAAAGAAACTATTGGTAGAAAAATTAAAACTATAATTGAAAATATTACCCAAAGGTTTTGCCAACTAATAATTGTTAATAAGTATACCATTAAAACTGGCATAATGAATTCTGCAGAAGATAATCCAAACCAACTTATACTTAAGGCTTTTCCTCTAGTTTTAGTAAAATATCTTGAAATTGTTGTTGATGCTGTATGAGACATTAATCCTTGGCCAGAAAATCTCATTAAAAATATTGCAATAAAAAGAAGTAAAACTGATGAAATTTTTGAAAAGAAAAAACATGCAAAGGACAAAAGTACAATTACAAAAAAAGCAAATTTGAAAATATTTACATCATCAATTTTTTTTCCAACCCAAATTAATAATAAGCTACTACATAAAGTTGCAGATGCATAAATTGTACCAAATTGTCCATGTGTAATAGATAAAGTATCTCGTATACTAGAATTAAATAATCCTAAAAAATAACTCTGTCCAAAACTAGAAAAAAATGTAAAAATAAATCCGAATAAAATTACTTTAAACTTCAAACTATTAAACATAGGAAATAAAAATTATGTCTTGTAATGTTGCTTTCATAGGTCTTGGTGTCATGGGTTATCCAATGGCTGGTTATATATCAAAAGCTGGTCACAATGTAACTGTTTATAATAGAACAAGTGCAAAAGCAGATAAATGGATAAGTGAATATAAAGGAACTAAAGCAGATACTCCTGCAAAAGCTACTGAAGGAGCAGATTACGTATTTACCTGTGTTGGAAATGATAATGATTTGAGAGAAGTAACTTTTGGAGAAAATGGAATTTTTAAAACAATTAAAAAAGGTGCGATCTATATAGACAATACTACTGCTTCAGCAACTATTGCACGTGAAATCTATGAATATGCTAAAAAAAATGAGTTTGGTGCATTAGATGCTCCTGTATCTGGTGGTCAAGCTGGTGCAGAAAATGGTGCATTAACAGTTATGATAGGTGGTGATCAAGCTGATTTTGACAAAGCAAAAGATAAAATAGATTGTTATAGCAAAAAGATGAAATTATTAGGTGGAGCTGGAAACGGACAATTAGCCAAGATGGTTAATCAAATTTGTATCGCGGGATTAGTTCAAGGTTTATCTGAAGGGATAAACTTTGGAATGAAAGCAGGTTTAAATATGGAGGACGTGATTGAAGTTATATCCAAAGGTGCTGCTCAGTCTTGGCAAATGGAAAATAGATACAAAACAATGATTGATGATAAATTTGAATTTGGCTTTGCAGTTGATTGGATGAGAAAAGACTTAAAAATTGCAATGGAAGAGGCAAAAAATAATGGTTCCATGCTTCCTATAACTGAAGTTGTTGATAAGTATTATGGAGAAGTCCAAGAAATGGGCGGTAATCGATGGGATACATCAAGCTTAATCAAAAGATTAAGTAAGTAATTTTGTATGCATCCAGCGTACTACGAAGATTTTAATGAGATCAAAAATAAAATTTGGTCTATGCTTGACAATGCCATAAAGGATAGAAGTTCCCCTTTTAGAATACCGGTGTTTATCTGTGGTAATGAAAATGATCTTGATGGAAGAATAGTAGTTCTTAGAAAATCAGATAGATCAAATAACCTTGTGCAATATCATAGCGATATAAGATCAGATAAAATTGACAAATTAAAAAGAAATAAAAATGCAGCAATGCTTTTTTATGATAAGGAGGAAAAAATACAGGTAAGATTAAAAGTTGAATGTATTGTAAATCAGGACAATGAAATTACAAAAGAGTCATGGTCAAAAACGCAACATATCTCTAGAAAATGTTACTTAGTTAATAATGGACCTGGAACAGAATCTGATATTCCAACATCTGGTTTAAAACCTGAGCTTGATAATTTTGATTACACCAAAGAACAAAGTGAAGAGGGATATAAAAACTTTACAGTGATTCAGTGTAAGATTAAATCCATTGAATGGTTATATCTAGCCGCCAAAGGTCATAGAAGAGCTAGATTTGATCTTAAAAATAATAAAGATAGTTGGTTAGTTCCTTAAAACTATTTTTTCCATTCCTTAAACCATTCTTCTTTAGCGTTAGGATAAACTCCAAATGTACACCACTCATTTTTTCTTCCTTTAAGTAATTTTTTATGGGTATACCTAGCTGGTATTTCAAAGTTGCCTGGAGGATAGCCTCTTACTTTTTGAGATAAAGCACATGCTATTGGAAGTGGATCAAATGAATTTTTAGATGTTGGTGTTAAATAAACTGAGTCTTTTAGATCTGGGCATGTCGAGTCCCCATGTTCATAGATAGCTTTTCCTAATTTTGATGAAAGGTCATTACCTAGAATACCGGTGTTTAAATGTGCTCCTCTAGTTACACCCTTTGTACAAGGCATAGCGAATCCTAACCCATGTAATAATTCATGTATTCCAATTTTAGTTTTTTGGGAACCAGCTCTTTTAATAAATAAATATCCATGATGTGGTCCCATTTGTCCACCATCACCACTTGAAGCATCTGTGAAGGAAAAATACATTTTTTTTGGATTATTAAATCCTTGTTTTTGAAGATAATAATCTGGGTAATTTACATTCCACCCACCCTTCCTTGCTTTACGATCCATTCTTACAAATGAAACATCAAGCTTACCATCTTGCCGGTAATCAAATTTTAATCTTTGTTTATTACCTGTCATCTTAAAAAAAAGATCATCAATTTTTTTAACTTCTTTTTCTACCCAGCCATTAATATCTCTTTCTTTATCTTTGGTTTTTTTAGCTAGGAGATAGATAAAATGAATTTGATAATCATCTGAAACATCAGGCTGATCTTGAAAAGATCTTCCAGGCTTTTCATCAGACGCAAGCAAAGATGAGCAAAATAATATAATTAGTAATGATAATAATATTTTTTTCATACACCTTTCACAATGATATTGCTTCCTACAGAATTTTGTAAACGTATATCTTTTACAGGCTTATATTCGTCTGAATGATACCACTCTAATGCTTTTTCGTAAGTTGGGAATTTAATGATTACTAATCTTGGAAAATTATCTTCACCTTCAACTACTTGATATTCTCCATTTCTAACAAGATATTCACCTCCAAATTTTTTTACTACCTCAGTAACTTTTGCAACATATTCTTTATAGTTTTCAGGATTTGTTACCTTTAATTGTGCAATTACATAACCTGCTGTCATTTCATTCCTCTTTGATAAACTTGATCTTACTATATTTTTGCTGTTTTAATCTAATGCTTTTCCAACTACTGTAGCTGAACCTTCCAATCTTTCAATGGATTGAACATAAGTTGCTTCGTCCGCCGGATCTGCGTTTTCATCATGAGCTCCTTCAAAAACAAAAGATCCCACACCCGTTAATCCAGAATTATCAACAGTAATAAATTTACCGTATTGAAATACTTCTTTTAAAGCTCCTCCGGTAGTTGTATCGTGGTTGTATTTTTCCATTAATAGCTCAGTATCTCCGGAATTAAATGTTAAAACACTATTCGACAAAGTATCTGCTTCTCTAATTAAAGATGAACACGAGTCAGCTGGGCATTCACCGCCACCACTATCCATCAATTGATTTAAAAATACACCTCCAGTTGTTCCCATTGCCAAAGGCACAGAAGCAACTACAGGAATTGTTGTTACAGCAACTGTAGGCGTTGTAAAACTATAGTCCACTGTAGATGCATCTTTTAATGTTATTTTGGAGAATATATCTGCACTTATTTCTTTTTTATTAAAATTTACATATACTTGAGCTCGACCTTGTTGAATGCCTCCATTTTGAAATACATCTTCATTAGCACTGTAAGAAAAACCATTTGAACCTGTTGTTACTTTTGCAAGATCAATCCAACCAGAGTCGTATAATATAGTGTTCTGGTCTAAAGTTCTTACATAATTTTCATTATCTAATACCTCGATATTGTCTTGTAATTCATTCATGGCAACTAATATTTCTTTTGATTCAGACTCTGATGATAATCCAGATAATATTTCAGAAGCACTCTCATCAGATTTTAAATCAAATTTTTCTGCTGTTATTATGATGTTTTGTTTTAAATCTTCAGCGCTTATTAAATTTGAAGTAACTTCTTTTGAATTATCCACAATATTACTACTGTTTAAAATTGAATGACCCATTGAGCTAGTCATTTGGGTTAAAACATCTAAATTTGTAGGTGAGGCTAAGGAAACTACATTTTCTAACACTGCTTGAAAACCAGGATTAATTATTTCCGTAGTATTTATACCATCTGTCAGCATAATATTTCCTGGAACCATACCTAAAGTGTTATCTGGACCCGGACCTAATAATAAAACAGTGCTTTCTTTTTCTGAATTAAGAGAAACAATAAACTCTGTTCCTCTAACACCTAAAGAACCGTTTGGTATTTTTACCTCAAGTTTCTCTGGATTTTTTTCACTTATTTTTCCAGAAATTGTCTTAACAATTCCAGATTTTATATTAGTTACAAAATTTCCATCATTTGTTATTGGATTATATATAAAATCATCAATTGTAAGTTCTGTATTTTCTCCAACTGTCATAACAGTTTCATCTAAAAATAGTATTTGAGCATTTGATTTAGAATTAGCTAAAATAGTGTCTCCATAAAAAATTTTAGATCCACTTAATAGTTTTTCGTTTTTTTGATTATAAATATCTCCAACAGCTACTCCTATTACACCTATAAAATCACTACTAAAGGACTTAGCTACAAAAATTAAATAAAAAAATAAAATATAAAAAAAATTTCTAACCATTAAAGTTAATCCTCTTTGATATTCCAATTGTTTTAAATGACCTTTTTCTTTCATAACTCAATATACTTGAATTTACATTGGATTCTCTAAAGCTTAAAGTGTAAAAAATAGTATTATCTTTATTTATTTTAGATAAAAAGGGTAAAATTTTATTTATATCTCCTCTAAAACTTAAGTTTGTAACTAAGCTTGTATCTTCTCTATCTTTTAATGAAGATACAGTCATCTTTCTTTCCTTGTATTCATTTGTTAGATGTGTTGCAGAGATAGTAGCTGTACCAAGTGGAAAAATTTTAGAAAATGAAATATTAGCACCTAAAGAGTCGTGGCTATCAAATTTTTTAGAATGATCAGTTTCACTGTAAATTAATTTGGAACTGAGCCGAACTTTATCTGATAAATTATAATTTAATTTGATATAAGAATTATAAACCTCACTATTATTTAAATCACCTGCATCTACAAATAACTGAGTTCCAAAAGAATCTACTGGTAATGGCTCTGAATGATATCTGTTATCTGTATAACTTAATGAATAATTTAAATTTAACTTATCATTAAATAAATAAGTATTATTAATTCCAACACCTTTTCTTTGATAATCTTCCTGCATTCTATAATTTAAATTGTTGAAAAAAAAATATGGTGTGAAGTAATGGTTTTTGTGAATTTTTAAATAACTTACAGAAAAAGAATGAATATCACTCTCTCCTTTTTCTTTTTTATTATTGGTATTTATATTGGAACCAAAATTCAAATATATTGAAGAGTTTTTATCTATAATTCTTCCTAAAGTTAGAGAAGTGCCTCTAACGTATGTTTTATCGTATTCCAATGTAAGTCTGCTATCATTAGCTGGAAATGGAAGTTCAGAGTCTGTTGTTCCATTGCTCTTAAGTAGTTTTCCAGATTTTGTTCTTCCACTAATATTGTCTTCCTCTGTTTGAGAATAATTTATATCTAAATAAGCAATCCATTTATTTTGTTTTGTATTTTGGAGTTGATTATCTGACAATAATTTAGCTATTAATCTTTTTGTTTCTTCACCTGTATTTGGATCCTCAAGCATTGTTTTGACCATAAAATCAACTTTAATCTTAGAGTCCATTCTTAATAAGATTGATAATAAATATATTTTTATATCTGAATTTTTTGGATAAAGTTTACTTAATCTTTCTAAAGTGGCTATCGTAGATTTTATATTGCCACCAATTTCTTGTTGTTTTGCATAATTCAAATTTAATTCAAGATCAGTTGGATTATTTAAAATTTCTTCGTAAGTGATTGTTGCTGAAAATGATTTTGATTGAAAAAGAATAAGAAAAAAAATAAAAAAATAAAAATTAAATATTTTCATAATATTGATTTTGAGTATCTTTTCCAATTATCTTGATAATGTTTTGTATTTTTTAATACTGCTTCTTTTTCTTCTTTAGTTACTTTTCTTATTACTCGACCTGGTGAACCAACTACTAAAGAATCATCTGGTATTTCTTTATTTTCAGCAAGTAAAGTTTTGGCGCCAATAATACAATTTTTACCAATTTTAGTGTTATTTAATATAACAGCTCCAATACCAATTAAACTATTGTCTCCAATGGTACATCCGTGGAGCATAACTAAATGACCAACAGTTACATTTTTTCCAACTTTTAATGGGTATCCCGGATCTGTATGTAATACACTTCCATCTTGAATATTAGAACCTTCTCCAATATGAATATTTTCAAGATCTCCTCGTAATACAGCATTAAACCAAATACTTGTATTTTTCTCTAAAGTTACATCGCCAATAATTGTAGCATTAGGTGCTACCCAATTTTCGCCAGAGTTTTTTGGTTTTTTATCTTTTAAATCGTAAAACATAATTTATATATTCTTACAGTATGCCAATACAAACTCCAATATGTGATTTTGGTAAAAAAGCTTTACCATTTGAATTAAAATCTACAGAAAACAAAATTATATCTCTAGATAATTTTAAAGGTAAAAACGGTACCTTGATAATGTTTATTTGTAACCATTGTCCATATGTAAAAGCTGTTACTAAAGAAATTGTTGAAGATTGTAATGAATTAAAAAAAATAGGAATTAATTCAGTTGCAATATGTTCAAATGATTTTGTGAATTATCCAGATGATTCATTTGATAACATGATAAAATTTGCAAATAATAATCAATTTAGTTTTCCATATTTGCATGATGATACTCAGGAAATTGCAAAATCTTATGACGCTGTGTGTACACCTGATTTTTTTGGTTATAATAAAAATTTAGAACTTCAATACAGAGGTAGATTAAGAGAATTGAAAAAATTTGTACCAGTTAATGATGGTGAAAGTGATCTATTAAAAGCTATGAGACAAATAGCAGAAACTGGTAAAGGACCAGAAAATCAAATTCCAAGTGCTGGTTGTGGCATTAAATGGAAGTTTGATTAATGTTTTTAATTGTTACTAGATCTTTTCCTCCAGAACTTGGAGGCATGCAAAGTTTAATGTGGGGACTTTCAAAAGAACTATCTAAAAAATTTATGATTAAAGTTTTTGCAGATTATATTGAAAATCATAAATCTTTTGATGAACAGGCATCTTTTTCAATTGAAAGAGTTGGTGGACCTAAATTTCTTAGAAAATACAGAAAAGCTCACCTAATTGATGAATTTGTTAGAGATAGTAAAGTTAATGGGATTGTTGCAGATCACTGGAAAAGTTTAGAACATTTAAAAACAAATAAAAAAAAAATCTGCTTAATTCATGGAAAAGAAATTAATCATACAAAAGGATCAAGAATTAATAAGCGTTTGTTAGAAGTTTTTGATAAAGTTGAAAAAGTCATAGCAAATTCTGAATATACAAAAAATTTAGCAATTGAGATTGGCATAAATCAAGATAAGATTATTGTAATTAACCCAGGAATTGATCCAATAAAAGACCTAAGTCAAAAATCATTAGATAAAGTTGAAAGTTTACTTAAAGTAAAAACACCTAGATTAATTACTGTTTCAAGATTTGATAAAAGAAAAAATCATGAAAAAGTAATAATGGCTCTAAGAAATCTAAAACAGATTTATCCAGATATAGTTTATATTTGTATTGGTTCTGGTGATGAAGAAGAGAATATTAAAAACCTTATAAAAGAATTGGACTTAGAGGCTCAAGTAATGTTCTTTAAAGATATTACTGATGATTTAAAAAATGCTTTGATTGCAAAATCAAATGTATTTGTAATGCCATCTGTTATTCATAAATCCTCAGTTGAAGGTTTTGGAATAGCTTATACAGAAGCTGCTCAATATGCCGTTCCATCGATTGGTGGAAAAGACGGTGGCGCCTCAGATGCCATAGAACATGAAAAGACAGGTTTAATTTGTGATGGGAATAATCTAGATGCAATTTATTTTTCAATGAATTCAATTTTAGAGAACAAAAAATATTTAGAATATGGAAAAAATGCAAAAGAGTTTGTTACAAAGTTCTATTGGTCAAATATTGTTAAAAAATATAAAGATATTCTAAACTAATATTGTTTATACCTCAGTTATACTTATAGTAATTTATTAATGTCTAATAATAAATTAGCTATTTTTTTAATAATTATTTCTGTTTTTTTTGGAACCGTAATGCTCTCTTTTTTAAGAATAGCTCAAGAAGATGTTAATGTTTACGTTGCAGGTTTTTTTAGGTTTTTTTTAGGTTTGGTAATTATCATGCCTTATCTAATCAAAACAAATTTTGTTGTATTAAAAACAAAACATCTGAAAAAGCATTTCTTAAGAGCGATACTTGGTTTGCCTGCAATGCTTTTATACTTTTCTTCATTAGTATTGCTTCCTATTGAAAAAGTTACAGCAATATCTTTTGTTGTACCATTAATTGTTACAATACTTGCAGTATTTTTTTTAGGTGAGAAGATTTATATTTATAGAACTTTAGCTTTAATTCTTGGTTTTGGTGGAATGCTAGTAATCATTAGACCTGGTTATGTAGATATATCGATTGGGGTCTATATGATTTTATTTTCAGCATTACTATGGTCAATCAATATAATCATAACTAAAAAAATCTCAAAAGATGATAGTGCTATTACAATTTTAGCACATCAATCTATATTTATGAGCTTATTAAGTTTTGTAATTGTTTTATTTTTTTGGGAGATGCCTAGTTTAAAAACTTTTATTTACTTAATTTTAGCAGCTATTTGTGGAACTGTATTACATCTAACACTTAACCATGCTTTTAAATTAGTAGATGTTAGCATGACTCAACCCTACTCTTTTTTAAATTTAGTTTTTGCATCAATTATTGGGTATTTTGTGTTTGGTGAAATTCCAGATCTTTATACCTGGATTGGTGCTCTTATAATATTTACAGGTGTGCTTATAATTTCTTATAGAGAGATAAAACTAGATAAAGAAATAATTAGAAAAAGAGTAGATATTAAATCTTAAGTATATGATCAAGTATGATGCCTCTTTTTATTTAAATAATTTAAAAGAACTTTTTTCTAAAAACTTTATTACTGTAGTTATTATATCTATTCCAAGCGCTGTTGTTGCAGATTATCTTAATATACCACTTGCTTGGATGTTAGGACCCATGATTGTTACATCAATCTTAGCTTTATCTGGTTTAAGAATAAAAATGCCAAAATTAGTATTAAGTTCAATTTTGATTATTTTAGGACTTCACATCGGTAATTACATTGATCAAAACCTTTTCAATCAAATGATTAATTGGATTTGGACCTCGATCATAATGCTTATTTACATTATTGTTTGTATTTTAACAGTTGCAAAATATCTTCAAAGATTTTCTGGATATGGTGAAAAAGCATCAATATTTTCAGCTGCCCCAGGCGCTCTAGGTCCTTTGTTAATTTTAGCTGAAAATGAAAAAACAGATTTATCTCAAGTTGCTACCTCCCATTTAATAAGATTAATAATAATTATTACAATTATACCATTTATTGTAGTTAACAATCCTAGTTCAGAGATTTTAATAAAAAATGAATTTAATTATATGTCGCAAAATCATCTTAATTTGATTTTATTAATCTCTGCTTCTCTTTTTTTTATATTCATCTTTGGTAAAATTAAAATTCCAGCTGTTTTAATGTCTGGAACACTTTTTGCGAGTGGTTTATTACAAGTGACCGATATTGCGTCTTATAAACTCCCAGATGCAACTATTAATTTTTGTTTATTAATTCTTGGTGCCTCTGTTGGTTGTAAATTTGCTGAAAAAACTTTCAGAGAAATTGCTAATAATTCATTACATAGTGTGGTTGCAACAATTATTTTAATTTTACTTGGTTTGGTTGCAGCTTATATAGCTTCATTCTTTGTTGATACAGATATCTTAACTTTAATTTTGTCATTTAGTCCTGGTGGTATTTATGAAATAGCTGTCATAGCAATAGCATTTGACCTAGATCCAGACTTTGTTGCATTTCATCATATAATAAGGTTACTTTTTATCCTTTTTACCGTTCCAATTATTCTAAGAGTATTAAGTAAATTTAAGAAATTGAATTAGATAATCTTTCAAAAACTTTTTCTGCTGAAAGTTTTGATAATTCTGGTGCTTGTATTGCTTTAAAATTTTCTCTTTCAATGCTAACTTTAAAAGGACTAGTATGAGATCCAAATAAAGCTAATCCTTTTGATCCCAAATGAGCTGTCATGTGAGCAGGTCCAGTATCATTAGCAACAACAAATGAGCTGTCTATAATTAATGCAGCTAACTGAGAAATATCTAATGCTTTGCCATTATCTAAAACACAAAGTGCATTAATATTTTTTGCTTCTTTAATCTCGTTAGGTCCCGGTGCAATGACTACCTTGTAAGTGTTTTTATATTTTTCATTAATCAAGTTTATTAATTCGTTATAGGAAGGCCATTTTTTAGAAGTTAAATGAGGAGAACAAAAAGGAAAAAGAACAATATATTTTTCCAATTGATGGTAATTTTTTATTTGAGATATATCTGATGGACTCCATGAGAAATCAGGGCTTAAAGTGTGACTGGTATTAATTCCAGAACTTTTTAATTGATGGTCAAATCTAGATAGGACTGAGTCTTTATCAAAATCCTCTTTTGTGGTTCCTTCAGGTAATGTGGTTTCTGTAGATGACCAAATATCTTTTGTAGCTTTAGGAAATAATATTTTTTTATAAAATGACGTTCTGCTAGAGTTTTGTAAATCATATATCTTTGAGAATTTGAATTTCTTTATATTTTTCATCAATGAATATAAATAAATCAAATTAAATCTTGGTAATCTCTTATCTAAAATGACATTAGAAATATGAGGATTTTTTTTAAATAGATCAAAATATGGTTTAGTTGTTAGCAAATGAACTTCATCATCTTTGTGATTTTCAGAAATATCTTGAATTGCACCACATGCTTGAGCTATATCACCTAATGATCCATGTTTAATGATTAAAATATTAGACATTTTTTTAACAATTTAACATAGTATATTTTTTAATGAATAAAATTCTAGTTGAAGTATCAGTTGGAGAATTAATAGACAAAATTTCTATTCTTGAAATTAAACAAGAAAAAATCAAAGATCCAGTCAAATTAAAATATATTAACGAAGAACATTCAATTCTAAGAGATCAATTAAATAGCAAGGTCAAATCTGATCAAAAGCTAACTGAACTTTTTGATTCTTTAAAACAAATAAATGAAAAATTGTGGGTAATTGAAGATGATAAGAGACAATGTGAAAAAGAAAAAGATTTTACAGATTCTTTTATTAAACTTTCTAGAGATGTTCATTTCTTAAATGACGATAGAGCTAAAATTAAATTAGAAATTAATAATCACACAGGCTCTAAGATTAAAGAGATAAAAGAATATACTAGTTATTAAAAACTCTAGGAAACCAATCCTCTCTCATTAAATCTCCAGTTTTTAGGTTAATTCCATCAAATGGTGGAGATGTAGGCCCACCTCTATCAATATACTTTACATCATCACCAATAAATCTCATTGAAAAAGCTCTTCTAGATTTAAAAGTATTATTTCCAGTTGAGCCATGAACAATTTTAAAATTAAATAGTACAGCATCTCCTAAATTTAATTCTGGTATGAATATATCATCTTTGAATTCTTTAAAATTGGGTAGCTCCATAAATATACTATCTTCCTTGTACCAAGATTGATTATTTGACCATTTTGTTGGTCTAATTAATTTTTTCCATTTATGTGATCCTAAAATTAATTTAAGATTATTTTCTCTATCTACGTTATCTAAAGGTATCCAAAAACTACCTGTATCATTTCCATCTACACAATAATACGGCATGTCTTGATGCCAAGGAGTTTCTTTCGTAGTACCTGGCTCTTTAATAAAGATGTGATCGTGAAATATTTGCGATGTAAAAGATGATGTAGCTTCAGTAAAAATTTGTGCAGCAGGTGAATTAAATATACAATCTTTAAATTCCTCTATTCTTCCCCAATTACAATAATCTTCAAAGAAACTTCCTTTATTATCAGTAACATTTTCCCTTCCATGTTTGCTTGGTTTTTCTAAAACTTTTTTAAAACCTTCTCTTAATGCTTCTATCCAATTCTTAAAAACATCTTTAACAACAATAACTCCATATTTTTGGTAATCATCAACTTGTTTTTTTGAAAGGTGCATATCAATTGTTTATTGAAAACTATATTTTTTTTCTAAGTATTTAATTAAATTATGAATTAAAAAAGTCATAAATAAATAAATGCTACCAGCCACAATAAAAACTTCAATTGGTTTAAATGTTGTTGAAATGATATATTTAGCTACTCCTGTCAAGTCCATTAAAGTTACTGTGCTTGCTAAAGAGGTTCCCTTCATCATTAAGATTATTTCATTACCATACGCAGGTAATGATTGTCTGATTGCTATTGGTATCTGAATTTTATAAAAAATAATTTTGTTTGAAATTCCTAAACTTTTACCTGCCTCTATTACACCTGGTTTAATTGTTTGAAATGCTGACCTTAAAATTTCAGATGTATAAGCACCTGTATTTAAAGCAAAAGCTATGATTGCACACCAATATGGCTCTTTCAATATTACCCACAAAAACGTAGATCTTAGATATTCTATTTGTCCTAAGCCAAAATAAATAATGAAAATTTGAACTAAAAGAGGTGTTCCTCTAAAAATATAAGAATATCCATAAGCAAATTTATTAATAAAAATATTCTTATTCATTCTTAAAACAGCAAAAAATAAACCTAGAAACATTCCTGCTATTAAAGATACAGATAAAAGTTTTAATGTAATTACAGCAGCACTAAGTAATTTTGGAAAACTAGTGATCATTAAATCAAAATCCATTAATAACCCCTACTATATTTTGCTTCTAATCTATTAATTAACTTCATACTTAAATATGTAAGCATCAAATATAAAACTGCTGCGAATGAGTAAAAGAAAAGAGGATCTCTTGTTGATCCTGCTGCAATATAAGATTGTCTCATAATCTCAACTAACCCTGTCACTGAAATAAGAGAAGTGTCTTTCAAAGTTATTTGCCAAACGTTACTTAAATTTGGAATTGCTAGTCTTAGCATTTGAGGTAATATTATTTTGTAAAACTGAGCAAATTTACTAACACCAAGAACTTTTGCAGCTTCAAACTGACCTTTATCAATCGATTGAATAGCTCCACGAAAAACTTCTGTTGAATAGGCACCAGAAATAATTCCAATAGCTAATGAACCTGTTATAAATGCATTAATTTCAATATACTCAAAATAACCAAAAATTGAGGCCACATACATAATTGCACCACTGCCTCCAAAAAAGAAAAGGTAAATTACCAAAAGTTCAGGAACACCACGAATAACTGTTGTGTAAAAATTACCAATTAGATTTAATGATTTATATTTAGATAATTTTAAAGGTGTAAATATTAGTGCAAAGACAAAACCAACTAACATTGCTGTAACAGATACAGCAATAGTCATTAAGGTTGCGTAAAATAATTCATCGCCCCAACCTGTTTTGCCGAATGCAAGAAGTTCCATATAGATTGGCGACTATATATTATAGTCGCCAAATCTGAAATTAATTACATAGAAGCGTCGAAACCAAAGTGCTTAATAGCAAGTTTGCTAATAATTCCTTTTTTTCTAGCTTTATCAATTGCTTTATTGAAATCTTTTAGAAGTTTTGCGTCTCTTTTACCAATCGCATCATCTCCACCTTTTCTAATTCCAACTCCAACACCATTACCAAATGCTCCACCTGAAAAAGTTGGTCCAACTAATACAACTGGTTTACCTGACTTGTCAGCATAGTCTGTAAATGCAACTGCTGCAGCTAAAGCAACATCGCATCTTCCAGATGTTAAATCTAAGTTTACTTCATCTTGAGTTTTGTAAGTTCTTACATTAACTTTACCAACATCGCCTGACTCTAAAAAGTTTTGGTGAATTGTTCCTGTTTGAGTACATACAGTTTTTCCAGCAAGTGCTCCTGTGATAGTTTTAAGAGCTTTTTTAACTGAAGATCCGCCTAAAGTTAAGTTCACACCTTCTGGTGTATCCATTCCTTCTAAGCTAGAACCTTTCATAACTGCAAGAGATGCAACTTCATCTGCATAACCTTGTGAAAAAGTAATTGTTTTTTGTCTTTCAGCTGTAATTGACATTCCAGCCATAATCGCATCAAACTTTCTCATCAACAAAGCTGGTATCATTCCATCCCAATCTTGTTCAACGATAGTGCACTCAGCTTTCATGATTGTACAAAGTTCTTGTGCTAACTCAACCTCAAAACCAATAAGATTACCTGAAGCATCTTTTGAATTCCATGGAGGATAAGCGCCTTCAGTTCCAATTTTTATTTTGTCAGCGTAAACATTTCCGATAACAAATAATGAAACTAGAACTGTTAAAATAGTTTTTTTGAATATATTCATTATTTTCTCCTTTAAATTAGAGCAATTATTTCACAGATTTAATAATTTAAAAAGAAAAATTAATGATTTATTGACGAAGAAAAATTCCAAGAACAATCAAAACTTGGGATGTAAACTCTGGATAATTTAGTATTTCCAAAATGATGATTAAATACATTTAGCCAGCTATCTACTTGCTTTGGTTTTTTATCTTGACTACCTACTTGAGCAGTGATCACGCCTTTTGGTTTTAAAATTCTAATCATAGAGTCCATATTTTTTGCAGCAAGATCGATACAAAACTGATCATCATTAAGATCAACAAAAATATGATCATATGTATCATCCTCTATTGATTTGATACTTTCAAAGGCATCACCCCAAACACATTTTACTGAATTTTTTTCTGTAGTTTTTTTTCCTATATCTCCGAGATGTTTATTGCAAACATCTACAACTTCTGGATCTAGTTCAAACCAATCTAAAAAATTAAAATTTTTAGAGATACATTCTCTAGCAACACCCCCGTCTCCACCACCAATAATTGCTGCTCTTTCATTATTTTTATTTAAATGTAAACCTGCACCAACAAATGTAGAGCTATATAAATGTTCGTCGGTTGAAGCCACTTGTATTTCACCATCAATAAATAATGATTTTCCAAATTGCTCTAATTCTAAAATTTCAATGTGTTGACCAACTTTTGATTTAAAATCTTCAAGTACATCGTTTACCACATATGATTTTTGTAATCCTGGTGAACTATAAATGTCATGATAAAGAGATTTTGTATCTCTATTAAATTCTTTTTTTACAATTCTTTTGTGTGGAAATTCTTTTTTTATAATATCAATTGCAATTGATGGATTTACTTTTCCACATGTAAAAAAGTCAAAACTAATTATTCCTTTTTCTGGAAATGTGTGAAAGCTAATATGGCTCTCTGCTAATAAGGCTAAAATAGTAAAACCTTGCGGTTCAAATTTATATTTTGAAATATTTAAAATTGTAACTTTTGCTGCTTTAGCAATATCTTGAATAACTCTTTCATATATAGTGGGATCGTATTCTTTGGTAGTACCAATGATGTCTAATGTTATATGTTCACCAACTTTAGTCATAATAAATAATTTATTTTATTTAAAAAAAGTCTTGATATATAAATTAATACTATTTTCAATCAAATTAATATGATCGTATAACTAGAAATCCTTTGCACTTATTTGAAATAATTTCGCACCTTTTTTACAATTCTCTATCCAGTCTGATGAAGCATCACTATCAGCATTATCTGAAATATATTTAAAACATCTAAATTTTAAACCCTCTAATTTACAAACTTTTGCTAGAGCATAAGCTTCCATATCTACTAGGTCTACCTCCATTTCAATTTTTTTATTTACAAAACTATCTCCACTTCCACATGAATATCCCTCATCAGAATTTATAATTTCATTAATTTCATCAAAAGGGGTTTCACCTAATTTAAGATCTAATAAACTTCTAACATCCATATCTCTTTGATAAAATTTTGTACACTCAACTATACCTGTTAATCTTTTTTTGACAGCACCTGCTGTACCATAATTAATAATTTCTGATGGTTTATATTTATAAATTAATTTTGTTAAATTGTAAGTAGCATTAATCTTACCCACACCAATATGATAAAAATAATCTAAACCAACAGTTTCTTCTTTCAAAGCTGCAACAAATAATTTATTCATAAAAAATGGATTTAAAAAAATATATCAGATCAATACCAGATTATCCTAAAAAAGGAATTCTTTTTCGAGATATCACAACTTTAATAAAAGATGAAAATGCTTTTGCAGAAACAATTAATCAAATAGTTGAAAGATCCAAAAAATATGATTTTACAAAAATTGCTGCAATCGAGTCTCGTGGATTTGTTTTTGCTTCAGCAGTTTCCTACATTTTAAAAAAACCATTTATAATGCTTAGAAAAAAAAATAAATTACCTGCCGATGTTCATTCAATTGATTTTAAACTTGAATATGGAACAGCCACAATTGAGGTTCATAAAGATTCATTGGATAAAAACGATAGTGTTTTAATAATTGACGATCTAATTGCAACTGGAGGTACAGCAGAAGCTGCCGCAAAACTTGTTGAAATGTCAAAAAGTAAGGTTTCAGCTTTTGTATTTGTTATTGATTTATTTGATCTAGAAGGATCTGATAATTTAATTAAAAAAAATTATAAAGTTGAAAATTTAATAAAGTTTCCAGGACATTAATTGGTAGCGGGAAGTGGGATCGAACCACTGACCTCAGGCTTATGAGTCCTGCGCTCTAACCAACTGAGCTACCCCGCCGTTTAATTATCGTTGATTTATAATAGTTTTATTTTTTTCTGCAATCAAGTATTTGCCTTGTTTTCCTTCTTACTGTGTCAGGAGTGTGTCAGGTATTTATGTATTTTTAGTGTGTCAGGATTTATAGTAACGTTTAGAGATTATGAAAAAAATTTTAGGGATCGTGGTTCTAAGTTTATTGTTTAACAATAATTTATTAGCTGAAGAATACCCCAATTCATGGAAAATGGATATTCTATGTAAACAAGGAAAATATGAATGGTATGAGTCTGCTTTTGTTGTAAATGTAGAAAACAATGAATTTTCATTAAGGCCATTTAATAGATATGGGGCTAGAAATATAAAATTTAAAGGAAAAATTAAAGGAAATATAATCAAAATTTCCCAATCACTAACCTTTAAAAAAGGAGGTCAAGACATTATTTATTACTCGGGTAAATTTATTAATGATAAAGAAGCAATCTTAAAAGGTGGAACTTCATGGAATCCTCCTTTGAAATGCAATGGAAGGTTTTTTAGAGTAAATCGTCCTCCGCATTTTATCCCTTTAAAATATTTAAGTGAAGCAACAGAGGAAATAATAAAATTTACTAGCTACAATCCTGGTATTCCCTTAACAATAATCAATGGATCTTATGTAAACTCTCCTGTTGAAGTATCTGGAAAATTAATTTTACCAAAGGAAGGTAAAAATTTACCAGTTGTTGTAGTTGCTCATGGTAGCGGAGGGCCCAGTAGCTTTACATCCCCAACTCAGTCTTGGCGTAACGATTTTAAAAATCAACTTTTAAAAAATAATATTGGTATTTTTGAAATAGATAGTTTTACAGGTAGAGGAGTAAAAAGTACAGGTTCTAATCAAGGTAAAGTTTCTGTAAATGCTGGAGAGCTAGATGCTTTAGTAGCTTATAAAATACTGGATAAACACCCAAGAGTGGATGCAAAAAAATTAGGTATTACAGGTCATTCAAGAGGTGGAATGGCTTCAAATATGGCAGTAGAGAAAAAATACTCAGATGTAATTCTTGGAGAAGAAAATTATTACAAAGCTTCACTTCCAATGGCTCCAGAATGTTTTAATGTAGCATTTGATAAACCAACCCCAACTCCTGCAAAAATATTATTTTTACTTGGAGGTGCTGATGATTATACACTTGCAAAGTTTTGTGTTGCTTATGCGGACAAAATGAAAAAAGCAGGAGGCGATGTTGAGGTAATTGTAAAAGAAGGTTGGTACCATGGCTTTTATAATGATGCACCACCTAACCGCAGCGCTGATGCTGTACATTTTAATAAATGTGAAATTTATGTTCCTGAAGGGTGGGTTATGAATGATGATGGGTTTATTCATGAAAAACAAACCGATATTTTTAAAGAAGCCTTTAATATGGATTTAAAAAAATGGAGGGAAAAATTTGAGAAGGCATCTACAAAACCGGGGGCAGCCAATAAATTATATAAAAAGCTATATATTAAAGCGTACAAAAAATGTGGAGAAAGAGGAGTCACAACTGGTGGAGATCATGGAAAAGAAACTGTTGAAATAGCTGTCCCATTTTTTGTTAACGCTTTAAAATAATGAAAAAATTTTTAGGGATCGTGGTTCTTGGTTTGTTAAAAAGATATTCTGTTTCCCCTTGTCACTTTTTTTTTCCTCCTAGGTGTGTCAGGAGTGTGTCAAGATTCTATAGAAGATGAATTAAGGTAATAGGAACAAGGATAACGACCACTGACCTCAGGCTTATGAGTCCTGCGCTCTAACCAACTGAGCTACCCCGCCATATTTTTAGCTTTATACTACTTTTAAGTTAGGTTTCAATATAGTATTAATTAAAAGACTAGTAAAAATTTCATATTTTGAGTAAATATTTTAATAAACATTATTGGATCAGAAAACTATTCGTTAATAGTTTTATTTCAAATCTTGTAAGTCAAAAACTAATAAATAAGATTGTTTTTAACTCAATTTATAAATCTAACCATTGGAACAAGAGTCAAAAATTTAACCAAAACCAATCTTATTCAGGACCAGGTTCTGTTGCTAACTCAATTCAAACTAATAGCCTAATTTCAGAGTTAGAAAAATTTTTTATAGAGAATAATATAAAAAATATTTTGGATGCACCTTGTGGTGATTGTGCGTGGATAAGTAAAATTTTTGATACCGACATAAAATACACTGGAATTGATATTGTTGAAGATTTAATATTTAAAAATGAATTATCATTTAAATCAAGATCAAATATAAACTTTTATTGTAAAGATTTAAGTGAGTATAAAAAATTTGATAATTATGATTTTATATTAATGAGGGATTTTTTTATTCATTTGCCAATTCCAATAATTAAAAAGATTTTAATAAATTTAAAAAAATCAAATTGTAAGTATTTTGCATTTAATAACTATGAAAGTATTGTTGAAAATAAAGAGATACCAACAGGTCAACATAGAAAAATTAATTTATTAAAAGAACCTTTTAACATGGTCAAGCCTTTTTACAAAATACAAGAGATTAATAATGAAAATAATCCTGATCAAGATAATTTCATATACATCTATAAAAACTAAATCAGTTTCTTATTTTACACAATTATAGAAAAATTTATCAAACGTCTATGATTATTAAGAAATAAAGATCTAAATTAATAAGAAAGAAAAAATAATAATTACTGAAAACATTAAGAATGTAAAAAATATTTTTTTTTTAAAATTATTTTTTTTATCAAGTCGCACTCTATTAAGTAATATATTTACATTTGTAGTTCTTATATTATTGATATCAATATCATTATTTTGAGATGTTTTGGTGTTAGGTAATATTATATACTGACTACTTTTCTTCATTCTTAATTAAATCAGCTATTTTACCAAAAGACAAATATTTAATGAAATCTTAAATTTTTTTATAATTGGTACGTTTTAAAGGTTTTAAAATTATTTTAGCCGGATATTTAATTTTCTCAACTTCAATATTTAAAACTTTATCAATCAAATCTTCATTGGATAATTCTGAATTAATATAACCAAATGATAAATTTTTTTTATAATTAAACGAATAATTACCTGATGTTGTTTCTCCTATAATTTTATCATCTAAATAAATTGGTTCATCGTGCAACAGCAAAGGTTTACCGGGAGTACTATCAAGCAATGTAAGCATAACTAATCTTTTTTTTAATTTTTTATCTTTAACTTTTAATAATGCATCTTTTCCAACAAAGTTCGTTTCTTTTTTAAAGCTGATTGCAAAATTTAATCCAGCTTCGTATTGATTTTCTTTAGGTGAAATATCATGTCCCCAGTGTAAAAATCCACTTTCCATTCTCATAATATCCATTGCATGCATTCCACAATTTGAAAGATTAAAATTTTTACCTTCATTAATTATTAATTCATATACTTTTTTTGCATCATTAAACTCCACATACAATTCATAGCCTAGCTCACCAACGTAAGATAGTCTCTGAGCCCAAACATTCACCCCTTCTATTGAAATAGTTTTACCAGTTCCAAATTTAAAGTTTTCATTTTCAAAATCATCATTGCTAATGATTTTAATTAAATCTCTACTTTTTGGACCAAACAATCCAAACACACAAAAATTATCACTTACATCTTTAATTTTAATTTCATTAGACAAATGTTTTTTAATATGAAACTTATCTCTTTCCCTTGTTGCTGCAGAGCTAATTAATCTAAAGTGATTTTTATCCAAACATACAACTGTTAAATCTGTTTCTATACCACCATCACTATTCAACATATGTGTGTAAGTACATTTTCCAATCTCATTTTTTATATTTGCTGTACAAATTCTTTGTAATTCTTGATGTGCATTATCTGAAATTATTTCAAATTTAGAAAAGGGTGTTAAGTCAAATAAACCAACATTTTTAGTTGCATTATTAGTTTCATATTCAGCAGATGGGTACCAGTTTTGATAATTATAACTGTATTCGTATTCAGCTTTCTCACCATCTAAGGCAAACCACATTGGTCTTTCGTATCCACCAGATACACCAAAACAAGCACCAAAACTTTTTAAATTTTCATGGTGAGGTAATAATTTAATGTTCCTTGAAGTTTTGTGTTGTTTAAAAGGCCAGTGCATTCCATATAAATCTCCAAGTGACTCAGTAATTCTTTTTTTAATAAAACCTATATCCGAATGAAAGCTCTGAAACCTTTTTATATCATAATTAAAAATATCTTCGTTTATATGACCTGTTATCATCCATTCAGCTGTAACTTTGCCTACTCCACCTCCACTTCCAATCCCAATACTATTTAACCCACAGCAAACAAAAAAGTTTTTAATTTCTGGCACTTCTCCTAACAAAGTATTGGTATCAGGCGTAAACGACTCAGGGCCTGAAAAAAATTTTCTAATTCCAGCATTTTCTAAAATTGGAAATCTCTTTACAGCAGAATTTAAGTAAGGCTCAAAATGTTCGAAGTTTTCTGGAAACTCACCAAAAGAAAAATCTTCTGGAACCTTATTTGTTTTATCAAAAGCTGGTATCGAATTATCCTCAAATATTCCAACTAATAATTTACCTGCATCTTCTTTAAAATAGGTACGGTTATCAAAATCTCTTATTACCGGTAAAGTTTTTGATAGGTTTTCTATAGGCTCAGTAATGATATAAAAATGTTCAGCTGGATAAAGTGGAATATTAACACCAACTTTTTTTGCAATTTGTCTAGACCACATTCCAGAGGCCAAAACTATATATTCACAATCAATTTTTTGACCATTAACTTTAACACCTGTTATTTTTTCATTCTTTGTCAAAATTTCATCAACAGGTGATTTTTCAAAAATTTGAGCACCTTCTTTCTTAGCAGCTTTTGCCAACATGTAAGTAACACCTGATGGATCTGCAGCACCATCTCCTGGCATTAAAATTCCACCTAACAATTCATCTGTATTTATAATTGGGTAATTTCTTTTAATTTGTTCTTTATCTAAAATTCTAACATCAACATCATATAGTTGTGCTGTGGTTGCTTGTCTTTGAAGCTCTTGCCACCTTCCTTTGTTTTGAGCAATTGAAAGTGCTCCGTTTAATCTTAATCCTGCCGAGTGGTCGACTTCCTTTTCAAGATCTTTATAAAGATCTAATGAATATTTTCTAATCTTAGTTATCGCTGCAGAGGGTCCTAATTGACTAACAAGTCCTGCTGCATGCCAAGTTGTTCCTGATGTTAGTTGGTCTCTTTCTAAAAGAATTGTGTCTTTCCAACCAAATTTTGCTAAATGATATGCAACTGAGCAACCAACTACCCCTCCTCCAATAACAACAGCTTTTGCGCTTGTTGGAAGTTTTTTTTCCATTATTGATTAACTTATTATTGCCTTTTCTGGAGGAACAAATTCATGTCCAAAAACATCAGCGACTGCTTTATAAGTTACCATACCTTTATGCACATTTAATCCTGCTAAAAAGTTTTTGTCTGCACCTAAAGCCTCTTTGTATCCTTTGTTTGCAAGTTTTACTAAATGAGGAAGTGTTGCGTTATTTAATGCTATAGTTGAAGTTCTAGGAACCCCGCCAGGCATATTTGCTACACAGTAATGTACTACATCATCAACTATATAAGTTGGATCACCATGAGTTGTTGGTTTACTAGTTTCAACACAACCACCTTGATCAATTGCAACATCAACAATTACAGATCCTCTTTTCATAAATTTTAACATATCTTTTGTGACAAGTTTTGGAGCTTCTGCACCTGGAATTAATACACCGCCTATAAGAAGATCTGCTTCAGCAACTAATTCATTTAAGTCTATCTTATCACTTTGTTCAGGAATGATTTTATCATCAAACATTTCAACAAGTTGCTTTAGTCTTGCTTCAGATTTATCGACGATATGAACTTTAGCTTGCATCCCTGTTGCGATTACAGCTGCATTTTCTCCAACAACTCCACCACCTAAAATTACAACTGTTCCACCCGAAACTCCAGGTGCTCCACCCAACAAAAGACCTCTGCCTTTCTGATTTTTTTCCAAACAGTGTGCACCAGCTTGCACCGACATTCGACCCGCAACTGCACTCATTGGTGCAAGCAAAGGTAATCTTCCGTTGTCATCTGTTACAGTTTCATAAGCAATATTAATACTTTTAGATTTAATCAAACCTTCTGTTAATTCTTTTGCAGCAGCTAAATGAAGATATGTATATACAATCTGATTTTCTCTAATCATATCCACCTCTATTTTTTGAGGCTCTTTAACTTTTACAATTATTTCAGCATCATTAAAAATATCCGAGGCATTATTGGCTATTTTTGCACCAGCACTTGTGTATTGATCGTTTTCAAAACCAGCTTCAAAACCACCATTATTTTCAATTATAATTTCATGCCCTTCTGAAACTAGTGTTTTAACACTCTCAGGAGTGAGTCCTATTCTATTCTCTTGTGGTTTTATTTCTTTAGGCACGCCTATCTTCATGTGAACTCTTCTCTCTGTAGCTTTTGAAAAACTAACTAGTTTTTTTGATTTTTTTGATAGTTTGTAATACCAGTTCTAAGTTTATCAATTATCTCATCTATATGTTTTTCCTCACAAATAAATTGTGGAGCAATAATTAAACAATCACCAGTCGCTTTGAAATTTACCCCTGCTTCATAACAAGCTTTAAATGTTTCTAAACCTGCTTTACCCGGTCTTGTATTTAATTTCATATCAATTCCACCCATCATTCCGTAACCTCTTATATTATCTACAGACTCTAAATCTTGAAGGGAAAATAAACCTTTTTGAAAATAAGGTGCTAAATTTTTTGCTCTATTAAAAATATCATCTTTTTCAAAAATATCTTGTACAGCTAGCGCAGCTGCTACTGCAACTGGAATTCCTGAATATGTATAACCGTGAAATAATTCAACAGCACCAGTTGGTGAAGCATCCATTACAGCATCGTAAATATAATCATTACAAGCAACGACACCCATTGGTACAACGCCATTTGTAGTTGCTTTTGCCATTGTCATAATATCTGGAGTAACACCAAACTCATGAGCTCCAAATTTAGATCCTGTTCTACCCCAACCAGTAATCACTTCATCAAAAATTAGAAGAATTCCATGTTTATCACATATCTCTCTTAATTTTTGTAAATAACCTTTTGGTGGAACTAAAGTTCCTGTTGATCCTGCAATTGGTTCTACGATACAAGCAGCAATATTTTCAGCACCAAAATTTTGACAAATAGTCTCTAAATCATTTGCTAAATAATCCCCTGTTTCAGGTTGTCCACTTACAAATTTATGTTCTGGTAAATGAGTATGTCTAATGTGTTGAACACCTGGCATTAAAATACTTGCAAATGTTTTTACATTATTGACCATTCCTCCAACTGAAACACATCCTATATTCATTCCGTGGTATCCACGTTCACGTCCTACAAATCTAAATCTTTGTGCATTACCTTTTGCTCTATGATAGGCAACAGCAATTTTGATTGCTGTTTCAACAGCTGTAGATCCACAAATTGTAAAAAACATTTTGTTTAAATCACCTGGTGTATGTTTTGCAATTTTTGAGGCTAATTCAAATGATCCACCAAAACCTTGTTGGAAAGGTTGTGCGTAATCTAAAGTTTCTAATTGTTTAGTAACTGCCTCAGTAATCTCTTTTCTTCCATGTCCTAATGGATTACAAAATAATCCTGAGCTTGCATCAATTTGTGTTTTTCCATGATGAGTTTTTAGATAAACTCCTTTTGCTTCAGTAATTAATCTTGGATTAGCCTTAAAATCTTTATTAGATGTAAATGGCATCCAATGTTCATTTAATGAATTTGGAACTGAAGTTCTATTTTCTGAGCTCATAAAAAATTCTTTCCTTAAATAAAATATTATTTTGTTAACACTAAATCTATGGCCTCTTTAGACTAAAATAAACACAATAAAAGAATAATATTGACACAACCCGAGATTGTAAATTTCTTACTTTTTGTTTTACATCGCTTCCGAATTGAATTTTAATGTCGCTAATTTAATTAATTAAACAGAGGGATAATAATGAAAAAAATATTAAGTTTTATTCTTGGATGTTTTGTAGCTCTTAATCTTTCAATGTCGGTTGCAAATTCTGCAGCTAATGAAGTGAGAGTTGCTTACTTTCTAGAATGGCCAAGTCCAAATTTAGAGGACATGATGAAGAAAAATTACTCAAAAGCTCTAGGAGTTCCAGTTAAATGGACGAGCTTCAATACTGGTGTAGAAATGACAGAAGCCATGTTAGCAGGAGATATTGATATCTCTTACTCTCAGGGTTTAGTGCCCTTTATCAATGCTGTAAAATCCAATGCGCCTATAAAACTAATTGATGTTGCAATGGAATACGGAATGGGTGGAACTACATGTGTTACATCAAACGCTTCTGGAATTACAAAAGCAAATGCCTCTGAATTAGAAGGCAAAAAAGTTGCTGTGCCTTTAGGTACTATGGCTGATTATGTTTTTACTGCAAGTATGGAAATTGTTGGTGCTGATCCAAGTAAAATGACTGTTGTTGATATGGTCCCAGAAGATGGAGCTGCGGCTTTAGTAAGTGGTGATGTTGCAATGGCATGTTTGTTTGGTGGTAATTCAATTGCAGCGGCTACAGAGGTTGGTTCTAGATTAATCTCAGTTGATGAAGCTAAAGCTGGAGGTATTATGGGTATAGATATTACTTCTGTAACTAATAAGTTTATGAATGAAAATCCTGGTATGGTAAGAACTTTTGTTGAAGTTACTCATGAAGCTAATGCAAGATATAATTCTGGTAAAAGCGATATGAATTCTATGTCTAAAGCATCTGCTATGGACGTAGGAAAAATGAAAGGTACTTTAGAAGGATTTAAATTCTTAACTCCAAAAGAGACAGAAAAATCTATGACTAATGGTAATCTAAGTGGTTTCTTAGATGGAATGGGAACTCCAAAAGGAAACGTAGATACTAGTTTCTTACCTTTATAATTTTAAAGGTTTAAAACTTTTTAAATAGGCACTGATTTAAATATTAGTGCCTATTTTTTTTAAAAAATTTTTAATATAAGTGCGCTATGAGTGATCTAGTTTCTCAAAATCTTAATATGATTTTTAAAACTCCAAAAGGAGAAACCGTTCATGCTTTAAAAGATGTAAGTTTTACTTTAAAAAAAGGAGAGCTACTTACTGTTCTTGGCCCATCCGGTTGTGGAAAGACAACTTTACTAAATATTACTGCTGGATTTTTAAGACCTTCTTCTGGAAAGATTACTTTAAATAATAATGAAATAGATGGACCTGGTGTTGAAAGAGGAATGGTATTTCAACAGGGAGCATTATTTGAATGGTTAACTGTCGCTGAAAATGTGAACTTTGGACTTAGAATGAAAAAAGAAGAGTCCGTAGTGACAGCAAAAAAAGTTGAAGAGTGGTTAGATATAGTTGGTTTAAAAGGCTTTGGTAACACTCCTACTTACCAATTATCTGGTGGTATGCAGCAAAGGGTAGCTCTCGCTAGATGTTTAATAAACGATCCTGATTTAATTTTAATGGATGAGCCTTTGGGAGCATTGGATGCTTTAACTAGAGAAAAAATGCAATCTTTAGTTTTAAAAATTTGGAAAGAAACAGGAAAAACTATCATTCTAATTACTCACTCAGTTGAAGAAGCATTATTACTTGGTGAGAGATTGTATGTAATGGCGCCAAGACCGGGAAGAATACATAAAGAGTATAATCTTCCATTTGCAGAAATGGGTCTTACACAAGACTTGAGAGAAATTAAAAAAAATAAAGAATTTTCATCTACCAGAGAAGAAATTTTATCCATGATTTGGAACATGGAAGAAGAAATAATGGGAAAAGATATCTAAATGTTAACTCAAACTGTAACAATACTTATTATCCTCTCAATTATTGGATGTATTCTTTATGGAAGAAGATTAATCAGAACTGAAAAAGTAGATGCTGTTTTTGGTAACCCAGAAAGAGCTAAAGGTGGAACGCACTGGGTAATTGTTGGTAGCAGTGTAATATTAATGCTGTGGCTTTATTATTCATGGGATATTGCAAGAGGTTTTTATCCAAAATCAGCTAATGAATTATGTCAAGTTGCTAAAATAAATGAGTCATTATTAGGATTAAAATATCAGTTCCCTATTGAAGAAAGAGAATTCAAAAGCACGTCCATTATTAAAATTGAAAATAAAAATCTTGTAAAAATTGCAAATGAAATAAAAGGTTCACTTAACTTAAATGATCAACAAAAAACAATCCTAGTAAGTTACATTGATAGAACCTCTAAATTAATTCCATTCTTAACTAGTGAAGAGTTAATGGAAATGGATACCAAAATAAAAATTCAAGAAATGACTGAGCAAATAAAGCAACTTAGTATTAATTTTCAAAAGAAAGATTATCCTAATGAAACAGATACTCAAAAAATTGAAAGACAAAAACTTATTGATAAACAAGGTGGATGGGGAATTATCACAATAGATTCTGGAAGTGGTTCTATTGAAAATACTATTGAAATACCAACAGCACCGCAAACCAAAAAAGGTTTAAAATTTCATGTAGCTGCAAAACAATTAAAATTAATTAATGATAAATTTTTTAAGTTAAGAAACCATAACCCACAATTCAAAAGCTCAATCAAACAACTAAAAGATGACATTAAAGCTTACAGAAAAGGATTGGACGATAGTGAAGAGATGGCATCTGATTATGGTAAAAACATTGTAAAAATTGCAAGAAGAATAGAGTTTGCAAGCATCTACCCTCCTAACGCATTAAACGAAATGCAAGCAGCAATACTTGAGTTTGATAAATTGCAAGGTAAAGAACAAGGTGGGCTAAAATTAATAGATATACTTTTATTTCCTGCAGGAACAATTGTGGCTAGTGGAGCAACTTGTTCTGAACAAGGTTCAGGAAGATGGCTTCCAAAACCATCTGACACTTTTAACAAATTTGTTTTGCTGTCGAAACCAAGTGTTGGATATAAAAATGTTCCTCTTTTATGGGTTGAAATGGTTGATGTAAGTAAAATGATAGGCTTCATTTTACCAGATTGGATAGCTGATATCTTACCAGGTAAATATCCAGTTCATACTAAAGAAGGTATAGTTAAAGAAAACTTTAAAAGTAACGTTTTAAAAGTTGTTACAGGTGACTTTAAATTATTTAAAGTTCCCGTTCCATACGGGCATATTTGGGACTCTTTTATGAGAGTATTTTTAGGATTAGTTTTTGGAATAATTATCGGTGTGCCTTTAGGATTATTTATGGGTCTAAATAGATTTGCAAAAGGTTTCTTTGACCCATTAATAGAATTATACAGACCTGTTCCGCCACTTGCTTGGGCTCCTTTGATTATTTCTGTACTTGGAATTGATAACTCTGGAAAAGTATTTTTATTATTTATGGTCTCGTTATCTATTATGATTATTTCTGCTAGAGCTGGTGCATCAGGAACCCAATTATCAAAAATTCATGCTGCCCACTCATTAGGAGCTTCAAAAAAACAAATCTTAAGACACGTTATTTTTCCTAATTCTCTTCCAGAAATTCTAACTGGAATAAGGGTTGCTGTTGGTATGTGTTGGGGAACATTAGTTGCAGCTGAATTTTTAGCTGGAACCACTGGTATTGGTTTTGTTGAAAACGTGGCTAAAAAATACTTTCAGTGGGAGGTTATTTGGATAACGATAATTATTATGGGTCTTCTTGGTCTTTTATTTGATGTAACTTTAAGAAAACTTATAGACAGATATATTCCATGGCGTGGTAAAGGATAATAGTGAAAACTCCTGTTCTAAAAAAAGAAATCATAAAAATCTTTCAAAAACATGGTCTTGGCAAAGAACATGCTTTAATTTCAGCTAATGCATTAATTAATGCAGAATTAGTTGGGGCTTATGGTCATGGTTTATCAAGACTAAAAATGTACTGTGATCGAATTTCAAAAAAAGTAATAAATCCTAAGCCTAAAATTAAAATAAAAAAAATATCTCAATCAATTTCTCATATAGATGCAAATAACAGTATTGGTTTTGTGGCTGCAGATATTGGAATTAAAACAGCTATTAAAAATGCAAAAAAAACAGGCATAGGAATGGTTGCTGTTAAAAATAGTGGTCATTATGGATTATCAGGTTATTACGCAGAGCAAGCTGTTAAAAAAAATTTAATAGCAATGATTTATACAAATGCGCCTCCAGCGGTTGCACCCCATGGTGCTTTAAAAAGTTTATTTGGAACTAATCCTATTTGTTTTGGAACTCCAACTGGATCAAAAATACCTTTTATATTAGATACATCTATATCTGTCATTAACAGAGGTAAGATTAGAGTTGCGGCGAGGAATAATCAGAAAATTCCTGAGGGTGTTGCATTAGATAAATTTGGAAAACCAACAACAGATGCAAAAAAAGCATTAAAGGGAGTTCAGCTTCCAATTGCAGGATTTAGAGGATCAGGTCTTGCTTGGATGGTTGATATCTTAAGCGGAGTATTGACTGGTGGAAATCATGCAGGACGTGTCAAAGATCCTTTTGATGATTTTACAGGTCCGCAAAACATTGGTCATTTATTTATAACTTTTAAAGCAAATTTGTTTCAAAAAAATTATAATCAAAGAATAAAAGATAATATTAAAACGATAAAAAAACTTCCAAAAATAAAAGGTATCAACGAAATAATGTATCCAGGACAAAATAAATTTAATCGCTATAAAAATAATTTAAATAAAAGAATATCTATTTCTGATTTGATTAAAAAGGATTTAGAATATTTAAAGAACTTCTAGCCAACAATAAATCCCAGCACACCTATGGTTAAAAAAACTGAACAAATAATTACAGTATTTCTTAATTTGTCCTTTTGTTGAGAAACATGAAGTCTGTGATTAAGTTGATTAACACATACTTTTCTTTTTGGTTTTTGAGTTTCTTTTTTTTGCTTTAGAACATCTAAGTTTATACTTGGGGTCTCAATATTATTAGATGTTCTATTTAAGCTTTCTGTACTCATGACCGTAATAAACCATAGAATTTAAATATTAAAATAAGTCTAATGTCCATAATGGGTTGACATAGGCTCAACTGATGTTCATATTGGGTTTTTTTATGATTAGAACATTACCTAGCATTTCATCTCAAATTGATGAACAAATTATTAATAAAGTAATTCAAAAAAACTTTGCTGTGTTAGCTCCCTATGTAACCTTGTTTATAAGCAATTGGCTTATTAGAGCATATGAACATTACAAAGACATCGATAAGTTCATCATAATTATATATTTAATAAATACAGACTTAATTTTCTTTAGAAAAAATGGCTTAAAGATTGATTATGAGACCTTTTATAAAGACAAAACATTAGAAATTGAAAAAATTAATATAACAGATATCTCAAAAGATCTTCAAATACCCAAAGAAAGTGTGAGAAGAAAAGTATTAGAATTAGAAAAAAAAGGCGTTATTAAAAAAACTGGAAAAAAGATATTTGTTGATAGATCTGCATTTTATGCAGCCCAAGCAAATAAAACACTCGCAGATCTCAGTACTTTATTGTTTGAATTTAATAAACTTTTAAAAAAAGATAAATTAGTTAGCAATATTTTTGATGTTAAAAACATAAGTCAGTCGATAAAAGAAAATTTCTCTTTTTGCTGGTATCAATTTTATAAATTTTTGTTTATTTACACTAATAGATGGAGAACAGAGCTTAAAGATTTAGAAACTTTTTGCATTGGGATGGTTGTAGTGATTAATGCTACACTTAATAAAGACTTTCAACCTAAAAGGAAAAACTTGAGCTCATACAGAAAAGAACTTATGGGATCTGATCTTAAAGGTGTTAACGCTATGTCTATTGCAGAAATAACTAGAATACCCAGACCAACTGTTGTTAGAAAATTAAAATTTTTGATAGATAATAAATTTCTAAGTATTAATGAAAAAAAGTTAATTTCATTTAATGTTAAAGAAAGTGCATTTAAAAGAACTGCAGATCTTCAAAATAGAAATATGTTAAGTTTAAGTAATTTTATTTATAGGTTATTTAATCAAATTAAGATTATTAATTCTTAATTAGATTTTCTAAGAATATATATAAATATAAATCCAGTTATATACATTAAAAGTGCATATGCACCTGTTGGAATAACAAATGCAACATCATCAAAAATTAATGTTGCTACAAACACTGCTAGTGTACCATTTTGCAGACCACACTCTAGAGCGATACATTTTTGTTGTGGTATTCCCGAAACAAATTTTTTTGCAATAAAGTATGCCAGTGCCATCATTGTTACATTTAAAATCAAAACTGCCAAACCTGCTTCTGTAAGATAATTTAAGATATTATTTTTTTCTTCAATCCAAATCGCTGCAAAGACAACTATAAATAACCAACCAGTTAATTTATTTATGATATTAATTTTAGAGGAAATAAAGTTTTCAGCAAAACCTCTTATAATCATACCTAGAATTACTGGGACAGTAACTACTAATGCCATCTTTAAAGCTATACCAGTCATTGAAATATCTTTTGCAATTTCAACTCCTAAAAAATTAGCTGAATTAATGACAACTAGTGGAACAGATATAATACTAATTAAGCTTACAATAGCTGTTAAAGAAATAGAAAGAGCAACATCTCCATCAGCAAATTTTGTTAGTACGTTTGAAGTAACTCCCCCTGGTGCAGCAGCAATGATCATCAAACCAACTGCTAATGGTGCAGATAAATTTAATATTAACGCTACTCCTAGGGCAATAATTGGTAAAATTACTAATTGAGAAATAAAGCCAACAAAAAAATCTCCAGGGTTTCTTAAAATTCTTGTAAAATCTTTAACAGATAATCCAAGACCTAACCCTAACATAATTATTGCTAAAACAATCGGCGCAATCTTTGTTACAATCTCCATATCTACTTACTCTTAAATTTATATCATAAACTCTTAAAGAACTTTCTTATATCTCCAATTAAAAGTCTAGGTTTTTCTAAAGCGGGAAAATGACCACCTTCGTTCATTATACTAATTTGTTTTATGTTAAAAATTTTTTCAATGTAGGATCTCGGAGGCCAAGCTGACATTTCTTTTGGGAACATTGCTATACCAGTAGGAATCTTAATCTTTTCAAAATCATTAGGAAAATAACGCCCACCCTCCTCTCTTCTTCCAAAATAAATCCAAGCAGCTGTATTAAAAGTATTGGTTAAAACATAAACCATAATATTTGCTAACAATGTATCTTTTGAATGAGCACTTTCAATATCATTATTTTTTAAGTCTGACCATCCATGCATTTTTTCAATAATCCATGCAGCAATTCCTACGGGACTATCAACCATAGCATAACTTAATGTTTGTGGTTTGGTTGCTTGTTGAGTTCTATATCCATCTTGAATGATTTGATCATTATCAAAATCACTTAACCATTTTTTTTCCTCATTTGTTTCTGGACCATCAGGATGTCTCATCGTCAAACAATTAATATGCATTGCAATACAATTTTTATGATGATCGTATCCCAACCAATTAGCTATAGTGGCACCCCAATCTCCTCCTTGAGCAAAATACTGTTTATAATTTAAATTTTCACTCATCAATTTATTCATAATACTTGCAATTTTTCTTGGACCCATTGGATTTTTAGGAGCGTCAGAAAATCCAAAACCAGGTAACGAAGGTGCTATAACTGTAAAGGCATCTTCAATATTGCCTCCAAATTCCTCAGGATGGGCTAATGGTTTAATAATTTCTAAAAACTCAACAATTGATCCAGGCCATCCATGCATTAAAAGTAATGGTTTAGGATTTTTTCCACTTCCCTCTTCTTTAATAAAATGAATATTCATACCTTCTACGTTTGTTTTGAAATTAGAAAAACTATTAATCAATTCCTCATGTTTCTTCCAATTAAATCCTGAAACCCAATATTCACAAATTTCTTTTAAATATATTTTGTTAGTTCCATGCATCCACCCTTCCATATCTTCAATAGATTGCCATGGATAATTCTTAACCTTATTATTTATGTTAGAAATTTGGTCTTCTGATACATTAATTGTAAATTCTTTAATCATTTTTAGTTATTTTATTATCAATAATTTCAAAAACAACTATATACATTTTGAATATTATTTATAATTATTGTTCATGCTTTCAAATAAAGAAATTATCTGTCCTAACAACCTTTTAGACGTTGCTCATAAAAAAAAAGGTGTGAAAGTTGCAGTTGTGAATGCTGGAAAACCATTACCCATGCTTTCAGTACAAGATGCAGTTAATGAAAATTTGATTGAGCCAATTTTTATTGGAGACAAAAAAGAAATCTTGAAGTGTGCGGATGATTTACAGTGGGACATTTCTCAATACGAAATTATTGACGAACCTATTGAAAATAATACTGCAAAAATAGCTGCAAAACTTGCAAGTGAAGGTAAAATTAAAATAATTGTTAAAGGTCATATCCATACTGACGTTTTAATGAAAGAAGTTCTTAAAAGAGAATATGATCTATTAGGTAAAACTAGATTAAGTCATATTTGGCATATGACGATTGAAAAAGATGACAAACCTTTAATTATCACTGATGGTGCCTTAAATGTATTGCCCAATATTAAAACAAAAATGCATATTCTTAGAAATGTAATAAACTTTTCTAATAGAATAGGAATATCAAGACCAAAAGTAGCAGTATTATCAGCAACTGAAGAAGTCTTAGATAGTGTTCCAAGTTCACTTGAAGCTGCAGAATTAACCAGACTAGCAAAGGAAGATAATTTAGAGGCCGATGTTTTTGGGCCACTAGCATTTGACAATAGTATTTCAAAAAAATCTGCTGGAATTAAAGGAATTAAAAATATAGTTGCAGGAGAAGCAGATGTACTTTTAGTTCCAAGTGTTGAAACTGGAAATGCATTAGTTAAAATGATGATTTACTTTATGGGAGCTTGTGCTGCTGGTGTTGTGGTAGGTGGAAAAGTTCCAGTCGTAATTACAAGTAGATCTGATGAGGCACAAGCTAGATTAGCATCTATAGCCGCAGCCGTTGTTGCTTTAGATTAATTCTAAATAATAAATGAAACCGTTTGATTATATCAGTTTATATTGCTTGGTAATCATACTGTGTATTGCAAGCGTTAATATTGCATATAGATTATATTTTTAAATCATTGAACAAAATCTATTTTTACTTTATTAAGAACATCTTAAAATAAAATAATAATTGATGGCTATACAATATTTAAAAAAATCACCAAAAACATCATCAACAGATGATACAAAAACTAGAGATATAGTTGAAAATATTCTTAAAGATATCGAACAAACTAAAGAAGAAGGCTGTAAAGAATATTCAAAAAAATTAGATAAATATGAAGGTGATGTAGTTGTATCAAAAGAAAAAATTGAAGAGATAAAAAAAAATTTAGATCAAAAAACTAAAGATGATATTCAATTTTCTCATGAAAGAGTTAGAAAATTTGCTGAAGCCCAACTTAAAAATTATGGGCAAGATTTTGAAGTTGAATTATCAGATGGATTGTTTGCTGGACAAAAATTAATCCCAGTCAATACAGCTGGCTGTTATGTACCTGCTGGAAGATATGCCCATATTGCCTCTGCTGTTATGAGTGTAACAACTGCAAAAGTTGCAGGTGTAAAAAATATTATTGTAGCAAGTTCTCCAAAACCAAATATTGGAGTTCATCCGGCTATTATTTATACTGCAGATCTTTGTGGTGCAGACTCAATTTTAAATCTTGGAGGAGTTCAAGCAATCGCAGCAATGACAAATGGATTATTTGGTAATGCTCCAGCTGATATGTTGGTTGGACCAGGAAACCAATTTGTTGCAGAAGCAAAAAGAATATTATTTGGAAAAGTAGGAATAGATTTATTTGCAGGTCCTACTGAAATTGCAGTAATTGCAGATGACAAAGCTGATGAAGAGTTAGTAGCAGTTGATCTAGTTGGTCAGGCTGAACATGGATACAATTCACCAGCATGGCTATATACAACAAGTAAAAGAATTGCAGAATATGCAATAAAAAGAGTTCCAGAATTAATAGCTGAACTTCCTGATTTACCTAGAGAAAATGCAGGAGCAGCATGGAGAGACTATGGTGAAGTTATTTTATGTGACACCGATGAAGAGATGGCAACTATTAGTGATGAATATGCTCCTGAACACTTAGAAGTACAGACACAAAACCTAGAATGGTTTCACAAAAGATTAAAAAATTATGGATCTTTATTTATAGGAGAGGAAACTACTGTTGCTTATGGTGATAAGTGCTCAGGTACAAATCATATTTTACCAACAAAAGGTGCTGGTCGTTACACTGGTGGTTTGTTTGTTGGAAAATTTATTAAAACTCTTAGTTTTCAAAGAATGTCTAAAGAAGCCACTAAAACTGTTGGGGCTGCTTGTGCGAGAATTTCAAGATATGAAGGAATGGAAGCTCACGCAAGAACGGGTGACTCAAGACTAAGAAAATATGGTTTTTCTAACTAAGATCTAACTCTATTTCCATTTTCATCAAATACAAAAATATTTTTTGTATTAAATCCAATTTGATCAATAGTATTGTATTGGGTTGGAATTTTTGCACTTATATCATGACCATCTATCTTGATATACGCAATTTTTTCATTACCTAAATTTTCAGTTAAATCTATCTGAGGTTTAAATTTGTATTTACAATCATCAGAAATAGTAAAATGCTCAGGACGTATACCAAAATAGTAATTCTTTTTTGATAAATCTATTTCATTGAATTTAATATTATTTCCAAGAAATTTAACCTCTTTATTTGAAATAATATCCTGTTCAGAAATTCTTAAAATATTCATTTTTGGTGTCCCAATAAACTGCGCTACAAAAATATTTGATGGGTTACTATATATCTCATCTGGGCTACCTACTTGCTCAATATTACCAAGGTTTAAAATTACAATTCTATCAGCTAACGTCATTGCCTCAACTTGATCGTGAGTAACATAAATCATGTTAGTTTTTATTTTCTTATGTAGTTTTGAAATCTCTACTCTTGTCTCAGCTCTTAAAGCGGCATCAAGATTTGATAAAGGTTCGTCAAATAGAAAAATTTTAGGATTTCTTGTTATTGCCCTACCTATTGCAACTCTTTGTCTTTGGCCTCCAGATAATTGTTTCGGTTTTCTCTCTAACAATTCTTCAATTTGTAAAATTTTTGCTGCATGCATTACCTTTTCTTCAATCTCATTTTTTGGTCTCTTCTCTATCTTTAATCCAAAAGACATATTTTCATAAACGTT
>QBYD01000005.1 GCA_003282975.1 Pelagibacteraceae bacterium AG-325-C10 | reverse complement strand
CACGCACCATCTCTGCTATCAGCAACTGTAATTTGAACGGCATATTTATGCATATCAACTTCTTTACCTAAAAGTTCTGCGCATATTACAGTGTCTTGAATAAAATTTTTTGGAACACCTCCTCCAATCATAAATAATCCTGAGCCTTTAGATTGAATTTTGATTTCTGTAAGCTCTCTAAATTCTCTAATAGAATCGATTGTTATATGTTTTTTAGGGTTTTTTTCTTGATGTATTACTAAACCAAATCCAGCACTAGAGTCTGTAAAAGCAGGACAAAAAATTGGAACATTATTATCGTAAGCTGTTTCAATTAAAGAGTCTTTTTTCTTAGAATTTTTTTTTAAATATTTGCCCATTTCAAATATAAATTCTCTAGATGTGTAACTTTTTGGTTCTAATGTATCTGCAATCTCACAAATAATTTTATCACACATTTGTAACTCTTCTTCATCAATATAAGTGTCATAAATCCTATCAATATAATTATTTCTTAATTCAGTATCATCCTGAAATTGAGAACCTTGATAATGTTTAAATCCAAGTGCTTCAAAAAAATCCATATCAACAATAGAAGCTCCAGTCGCAACTATTGCATCTACCATGTTGTATTTAACTAAATCTTTATAAATATTCATACAACCCGCAGCAGATGTAGATCCTGCTAATGTTAAAAATATAGTGCAATCTTTATCTTTTAGCATTTCGTTATAAATATTTGCAGCATTGGCCGTTTCTCTTGAAACAAAAGACATTTTTTCCATTGAGGAAATTATCTTCCTAGCATCGAAAGAAGTAATATCGATATGTTCAACTGGATTTTTTAAAAAGTCTTTTTTACTATTATGACCTAGATTTTTATTATCAGACATTAAGCAACCAAAGTAGCTTTGTTACTGTCTTTATCGTACATTGTTAAAATAGGTTGATCTTCCACTTCATATATTTCATCAGAATAATAACCATTGAACTGAGTTCTAAATGTTAATCCATAAGCACCAAGTTGACCAAGTTCGATATAATCGTTTTCTTTTATATTGTTAGGTAACAAAAAAGGACCCTTCATATAATCCATACTATCACATGTTGGTCCAAAGAAATCAAAAGCTGTAAGCTTTTTAGAAATTATTTTATTTGTATTTTCTTTAATCATCTTAGATGGAAATACAATGTTTGGTGTACCAGCATCAAACAATGTTCCATAGGTTCCATCGTTTATATAAAGCTTTTGTTTTTTTCGTAAATTTACCTTTACAATAGTAGAACCACTTTCAGCCACTAAAGCCCTTCCTGGTTCACAAATAATTTCTGGTAAATTTTCAAGTTTTAAATCATCTAAACTTTTTTTAATTTCATTAAAATAATTTTCCATAGATTGGGGAATTAAGTCTGGATAAATAGTTGGGAATCCACCACCAACATTAATATAGTCTAGAATAATTTTTGTTTTTTTTATTATATTTCCTATATCACTAATTCCTTTAGCGTAAGAAATTGGATGCATGCATTGAGATCCAACATGAAAACTTAAACCAATCTTTTTAGAATATTGTTTAACAAGTCTTAATAATCCTGTAGCCTCAGAACTCAAAGCGCCAAATTTCTTTGATAAATCTATTTCGGCATGCTCATTAGAAACTGCTACTCTTACAAATAATTCTAAGTCTTTTGCATTATTTGTGCTTTCAATAATTTTAATTAATTCATCTTTAGTATCTAGTGAAAAAGTTTTAATTCCATATTTAAAATAAGCTTCTTTAATGCTTTCTCTACTTTTAACAGTATGCATGTAGGAGCATTTGACAGTTTGACTAAATTTTCTGATAGCTTTGATTTCCTCAATAGATGCAACATCAAATTGATCTACCCCACTTTCAATTATCTGCTTGATAACTACTGGATGAGGATTAGTTTTTACCGCATACAATATTTTACCTGGGAAATTATCTTTGAAAAATTTGGTTGCAGATTGAATAGAATTCTTTCTGATACAGTATACAGGTTTTTCAGGTTTCAGTTGATTTACCAACTCTTCAACTGATTTAAATTTTTGCATTATTAATGCCTCCAAAAAAAATTTAACAAAAAAAAGTCTTTTACTAGAAAAAACTTTAAAATTTCCCCCTATTAAGCCTATAGGTAAACAAAGTAAAGCAAATAATAGGTATTGTATTTTAGAAGTTAGTAGCCATATAGGTGGTATGAAAGAACAAATTGCCCTTAAAAACCTGAGTGATTTTGATAATAAATCTCTCCTTATAGTTGATGATGATAATCCTTTTAGAGAAAGATTAGCTAGAGCTATGGAAAAAAAGGGATTTGAAGTTTTTCAAGCTGAGAGTGTACAAAAAGGTATTGATTCAGTAAAAGCAAAAAAACCAGGTTTTGCTGTGGTAGACTTAAGATTAGGTGATGGTAATGGATTAGAGGTAGTAAAACAAATCCAGATGACGAATAATGACAGCAGAATAATTATGTTAACTGGATATGGAAATATTCCAACAGCAGTTGCTGCAATTAAAGAAGGTGCAATAGACTATCTTGCTAAACCAGCTGATGCTGAAGATGTTGAAAGAGCCTTATTAGCAGATCCTGATAAGAAAGCTGCTCCACCAGAAAATCCAATGTCTGCAGATAGGGTAAAGTGGGAACACATTCACAGAGTTTTTGAACTATGTAATAGGAATGTTTCTGAGACAGCAAGAAGACTAAAAATGCACAGAAGAACTCTTCAAAGAATTCTATCTAAAAGATCACCTAGATAATAAAATTTCTAATTTTTACTATTTGTTTTGTAATAAGAGTCAAAAGTATAATTTTAAATACTTCAGCTAATAAAAAAGGTTTAGCTCCCAAATCAAAGATTGGTTTATCCCATCCAATAAGCATTCCCAGCCATAACAATCCAAAAAGATAAATAGTAGAAGTTGCAATTACAAGCTTTCCTAAAATTAATAAAAAACTATCTTTATTATTTATTTTTGAGGCTAAAAAGCCAGCACTCAGAAAGCCAATCAAATATCCCATTGTAGGTCCAGTAAAGTAAATTAATCCCACACCTTTTTCTGGAGAATTTGAAAAAACTGGTAGTCCAATTATTCCCTCAAACAAATATAATCCAATACTAGCTAATCCAATTTTGTATCCTAAACTTATTCCCAAAAACAATACAACAAATGTTTGCATAGTCATTGGCACTGGATAAAAAGGTATCTTAATTTTTGCTGATATGGTCAAAGCAATTGAGCCAAGTATTATAGCTAATAAAGATTTTATTATTGATGTTTGTGATATATTTTTAGTTAATTGCATATTAAATAATACTCTTAATATTAATAATAATCTAGCAATAAAAAATACTCTAAATTAAAATAAATTTTTTTATATACAGATTTTTTTACCACTGTAATATTTAATTAAATTAATGAATAAAATTCAAAAAACTGATCATTTTTATTTAATAGATGGTTCAGGATATATTTTTAGAGCATATTATGCATTACCACCTTTAACTAGAAAGAGTGACGGACTTCCAACTGGTGCAGTTAGTGGTTTTTGTAGTATGTTGTTCAAACTTCTAGAAGATTCCAAATCAGATCAAAATTTACAAAAACCAACACATTTTGTAGTAATTTTTGACTCAGCTAGAAAAACATTTAGAAATGAAATTTACAGTGATTACAAGGCAAATAGATCTGAAGCACCAGATGATCTTGCTCCTCAATTTGAATATATTAGAAAATCAGTATTAGCTTTTAATTTACCTTCAGTTGATCTCCCTAATTATGAAGCAGATGATCTAATAGCCACTTATGTTGAAAAAATATTAAAAAAAGGAGCTAAAGTTACTATTGTTTCATCAGATAAAGATTTGATGCAATTGTATAAAAAAGGTGTTCGTATATTTGATCCGATGAAAAATAAATTTATTTCTGAGGAAGATATAATTAATAAATTTGGAGTTGACGCATCAAAAGTAATAGATGTTCAGTCTCTTGCAGGTGATAGTAGTGATAACGTCCCAGGAGTTCCTGGTATAGGAGTAAAAACTGCTGCTGAGCTAATTAATAAATATGGAACTTTAGAAAAACTTTTGAAGTCTGCTAATGAGATAAAGCAAAATAAAAGAAGAGAAACTCTTATTGAAAATAAAGACAAAGCTATAATTAGCAAACAACTTGTGACATTAAAACAAGACTCTCCTGTCAATAGAGATCTAAGTGAATTTAAATTAAAAGAAATAGATAAGGATAAACTATATAAATTTTTAAGAGAAATGGAGTTTAATAGATTATTGAGCTCTGCAATCTCAGCTTATGGTGAACCAAAATTATCAAGTGAAACTGTTGAAGACAAGTTAATAGAAAAGCAAAAACCAATTAGTAACAAAAATTATTTTTTAATCACTGATATAAAACAAATAGATGAATGGATTAAAGAAGCAGAGGAAACAGGTGAGTTAGCAGTAGATACAGAAACAAACTCACTAGATCCTCATCAAGCAGATTTAGTAGGAATTTCTTTATCATCAAAAGTTGGTAGGGCTTGCTATATTCCAATTGGTCACAAGTCCTCAAAATGTATTAATAAAAATGATGTAATTAAAAAATTAAAACCTTTATTGGAAGATCCAAGTGTAAAAAAAATTGGTCAAAATATAAAATTTGATTTCATTGTTTTATTTAAACAAGGCATAGAGATGACATCAATGGAAGATACTATGTTGATGTCATATGTCTTAGATGCTGGCAAAAACAGACATAATATGGATACGCTATCTGAAATTCATTTAGGTCATAAAACAATTTCTTTTAAAGAAATAGTAGGTACTGGAAAAAAGGAAATAAATTTCAGTGAGGTGGAAATTGAAAGGGCTAAAGATTATGCGGCAGAGGATGCTGATATCACTTTTCGGTTGTATAAAAAATTTTCAAAAAATTTGAAATTAGAAAAAATGATTAATATTTATGAAATTTTTGAAAAGCCATTAATAAAAATTCTTGCTTTTATGGAGATGGAAGGAGTTGAAGTAGATAATAAATTTTTAAAAACACTTTCTTCTAAATTTGAAAAAAAAATTAAAAATTTAGAAAAAGAAATTTTTAAAATATCAAAAAAAGATTTTAATATTGCATCACCTAAACAATTAGGTGAAATAATCTATAATGATCTTAAAATTGCAGGGTTAAAAAAAACTAAAAAAGGAAGTTTTGCAACAAGTGCAAGTGTTCTAGAAGATTTGGCATTTAAAGGTCATAAATTTCCTAAATTAGTATTAGATTGGAGACAAGTTTCAAAACTGAAAAATACGTATTCAGACTCGCTTCCAGAACATATAAATCCAAATACTAAAAGAGTTCATACTTCATTTTTATTGGCAGCAACAACAACGGGTAGGCTTGCATCCAGTGATCCTAATTTACAAAATATTCCGATTAAATCAGAAGATGGTAGAGATATTCGAAAAGCTTTCACGTCACGAAAAAATCATTTGTTAATTTCAGCAGATTACAATCAAATAGAGATGAGAATTTTGGCTGATTTAGCTGATGTTAAAGAATTAAAAAAAGCTTTTAAGAATGATGAAGATATTCATTCTTTGACGGCTAGTCAGATTTTTAATGTTGATATTAAAAAAGTAGATCAGGACCAAAGGAGAAAAGCCAAAGCTATAAATTTTGGAATTATTTATGGGATTTCACAATATGGTTTAGCAAAGCAAATTAATGTTTCTAATTATGAGGCCGAAGAATTTTTAGATGCCTATTTTGCAAAATTTCCTGAGATTAAAATTTATATGAATGACACTATTAAATTTTGTAGGAAAAGTGGATATGTAAATAACATTTTTGGTCGTAGATCTCATTTTAATGGAATTAATGATAAAAATTTTAATGTGCGAAATTTTCAGGAACGAGCAGCAATTAATGCTCCAATACAAGGTTCTGCCTCAGAAATTATGCGTCTAGCAATGATTAGATTGAATAAAAAATTATCTGATAAAAAAAATATTCAATCTAAAATGTTATTACAGATACATGATGAATTAATATTTGAGGTTCCAAAAAATGATGAGAAAATAATGGTTAAACTAATTAAAGATGAAATGGCTAGTGTTGTAAAAAGCGATCATCATTCTTTCTCAATACCATTAACTGTTGATATAAATGTTGGTGATAATTGGGGTATGCTTCATTAATTTTATAAGTTTGCCCAAATTAGAACAATTTAGTATTTTTATATTAACAAATAATGAATAAACAAACCATAGCTTTAATTGATGATGATAGAAATATTTTAACAAGTTTAAGCATTGCTCTTGAAAAAGAAGGCTTTAAAGTTCAAACCTATATAGATGGTGAAAGTGCTTTGATTGGTCTTACTAGAACCCCTCCTGATTTAGCTGTAATTGATATCAAAATGCCTAAAATGGATGGAGAGGAACTTTTAAAAAAACTTAGAAAAAAAACTTCATTACCAGTGATCTTTTTAACATCAAAAGATGATGAAATTGATGAATTATTAGGTTTAAAATTAGGAGCTGACGATTTTGTAAAAAAATCTGGAGGTTTCTCGATTAAGGTTTTGATTGAAAGAATTAGAGTTCAGTTAAGAAAAAATGATACCAATAATACATTAGAAGAAAATAAAAGTTTGATTGCACATGGACGATTGAAATTGGATCCTTCTCAACTTGAATGTGAATGGAATAATAAACAATTACCTGATAAATTAACTACTACTGAATTTTTAATTGTTAAAGAATTAGCTAAAAGACCTGGTATTATTAAAGAAAGAGCTCAGTTAATGGATATTGCTTATAGAGAAGACACTGATATTGAGGATAGAACTATAGATAGTCACGTTAAAAGAATAAGAAAAAAATTTAAAAAAGTTGACCCTGATTTTTCAGCTATTGAAACTAGATATGGTAGTGGATATAGATGGAATGTTAGCTAATGTTTAGTAAATACTTAAAAAGTTTATCAATTTTAAAAAAATTTTTATTCATAAATTTTATCATTTTTACAATTATTGGATTATTTACAATTATATATTTAAATAATATTCAGCCAAATTTAATTAAAAAAAAATCAATTAATCATATAAATATTATTAACAATACTGTCGATAATTTACTTAGATTAGAGGTAAAGTTTGTCACTGAAGATATTAGAAAATTTTTATTTTCTACAAGATTTATTTTTCAAAACTTAGATAGAGTAATTTTTTTTGATAATGACCTTAATCTAATTGGAGACACAGATACATTAGATCTTGATCCAAGAGCATTTTCAACAAGATTAAATGATATTGAATTTGAAAGTTTGAATGAAAAAAAAATTAATAAAGAAAATAAAGATAAAAGTAAAAATGTTGATGAGAAAAAATTTATTTCTTTTGAATTAATTTTAAAAAAATATGTAAGTTCAGACGAATATGGAGATCCTTTTACTTTTGCAAAAGAAAATTTTAATCAGTTTAAATTAACAACTATAAAAAATGTGACAAAGGAAGATTTAAATATTGGTTATATTTTAATCACTGAAAATGCAAATGATATTAAAGTTGCAATAGATGAACGAAAAGCATTTGTTATTAGGACAGCGATTTCAGTGGGTTTTGTAATCTTAATATTTTCTTTTGTTTTAAGTAGATATTTTATTAAACCAATACAAAATTTAGTAAGTTATACAAAAAATATTAAAGAAAAAAGCCATGAAAAATTAAGTATTGATAACTTAAAAAATAGAAATGATGAATTAGGACTTCTATCTAATTCTTTGGAAGATATGACAACTGAACTTCAAAAAAGAGTAGCTCATGCAGAAAATTTTTCAACAGATCTTGTGCACGAAATTAGAAATCCTTTAGCATCATTGAAAAGTGCTTCTGAAATTTTAAAAGATACCAATAGTTCAGATCAAAGATTAAAATTATTAAATATACTTAATCATGATGTTCTTAGAATTGAAAGGTTAATTACAGATTATTCTCAAATGCTAAAAGATGAAGTGGCTTTAAGCAATGAAAAGATTGAGAAAATTAATATTGAACCAATAATTGAGTCTGTTGTAGACGACTTCAATAGTATTTATAATGTTAAGAAAGGTATTAATATAAAATATAAAAATGATGGTAAAAAAGAGTATTTAATTAATGGTATAGAAAATAGAATTGAGCAAATAATTGCAAATTTATTAGATAATTCTATCTCTTTTACCAAAAAAGATGGAGAGATTTTAGTGGACGTCTCTAAATCGACTGATAATAAAATCATAATTAAAATTATTGATGAAGGTCAAGGTTTTAAAGAGAAAGATATGTCGAAAATATTTAATAGATTTTACAGTAATAGACCAGATAAATTTGGAGAACACTCAGGCCTGGGTTTAAATATTGTGAAAAATTTGGTTGATTTGCATGATGGTAAAATTGTAGCATCAAACCGTCTTGAAGGTGATGGCGCAATTATGGAAATTAGTTTTCCAACCTCGTAATCTCTTATTGATTAATTAATACTTAGTTATATAAGTTCTCTCATGGAAGATTTTAAAGTAAAAGACATATCGTCTGCTGAATTTGGTAGAAAAGAAATTTCAATTGCAGAAAGTGAAATGCCAGGTTTAATGGCATTGCGAGAGGAATATTCAGAGTCTAAACCTTTAAATGGAGCAAGAATTATTGGATGCTTGCACATGACAATTCAAACTGCGGTACTAATAGAAACATTAGTAGCCCTAGGAGCTGAAGTTAGATGGTCTTCTTGTAATATATTTTCAACACAAGACCATGCAGCTGCAGCAATTGCTAAAGCTGGTATACCAGTTTTTGCTTGGAAAGGTGAAACTGAAGAAGAATATTTATGGTGTATTAAGCAAACTATAATTGGAAAGCCAGATTGGAAACCAAATATGCTCTTAGATGACGGTGGTGATTTAACTGCAATTATGCACAATGAATATCAAGATCTAATGAAAGATATAAAAGGCGTTTCTGAGGAAACTACTACTGGAATCAAAGCTTTAAATAAAATGGAAAAAGATAACTCACTTTTAGTGCCTGCAATCAATGTAAATGACTCTGTAACAAAATCAAAATTTGATAATTTATATGGTTGTAGAGAAAGTTTAGTTGATGGAATTAGAAGAGCTACGGATGTTATGATGTCAGGAAAAATTGCTGTTGTCGCAGGTTTTGGAGACGTAGGAAAGGGTAGTGCTGCATCATTGAGACAAAGTGGGGCAAGAGTTTTAGTAACAGAGGCTGATCCTATTTGTGCTCTTCAAGCTGCAATGGAAGGTTATGAAGTTGTTTTAATGGAAGAAGCTATTAGTAGAGCTGATATTGTTGTAACAGCCACAGGTAACAAAGACATAGTTACAGCTGATCATATGAGAGATATGAAAGATAGAGCAATTTTATGCAATATTGGTCATTTCGATAACGAAATACAAGTTGAGGCATTGAAAAATTATAAATGGACAGAGGTTAAACCACAAGTTCACGAAATAGAATTGCCAAGTAAAAAAAGAATTATTCTATTAGCAGAAGGAAGATTAGTAAATTTGGGTTGTGCCACTGGTCACCCAAGTTTTGTAATGAGTGCTTCATTTACAAATCAAGTAATTGCACAAATAGAGCTTTGGAATAATCATAAAAACTATGAAAACAAAGTTTATGTTCTTCCTAAACATTTGGATGAAAAAGTTGCAACGCTTCATTTAAAAAAAGTTGGGGCTAAACTTACTAAATTATCCAAAGAACAAGCGGACTATATAAGTGTTGGGACAGAAGGTCCTTTCAAACCAGATGCCTATCGCTATTAAAAATAGCTTAATAGATATATCTTCAGAAGAGACGACCAAAGAATTAGCGAAAAATTTTTCTAATTATCTTAAAGGTGGAGATGTAATTTTTTTATATGGAGAAATGGGGGTGGGCAAAACTACTTTTGTAAAATATTTAATTAATCAATTTCAAATAAAAAAAAGATTACAAACTACAGAAGTAACAAGTCCAACTTTTAACTTACTTAATGAGTATGAGGCAGATGATTTAATTATTAAACATTATGATTTATTTAGATTAAAAGATGAATCTGAAGTTAAAAATTTAGATCTATTTGATAAAAATCAAAATACAATAACACTTATTGAATGGCCTGAGTTAATTAGTAAAGGAAATTTTGAGAAGACTATAGACTTAATATTTAACTATGAAAATGAATTAAATAATAGATCTGTAAAAATCGATGGTTTAGACTGATTTTTTAATATGAAACTTTCAAAAGATTTTAAGGAAATTAAAGGAGATGCTTCTTTTAGAAAATTTTATAGAAACACCAAAAAAAATTCAATTATAGTTTTTGCAAACAGAGAAAAAATTAAAAATTTATTAATTTATGACTCAATTAATAAAATTTTAATCAAAAATAACATAATAGCTCCTAAACTAATTAGTCAAAATTATAAAAAAAATTATATTGAAATACAGGATTTAGGAAAAAAAACTGTTTATCAAATATTTTTAAAAAATAAAAAAAATCAATATATAATATTTAAAAAAGCAATTAATGCTTTAAATAAAATTCAATTAATCAAAGATAAAAAAATTAAAAATTTCAGAAATAAATTTTACCTAATTAAAGAATATAAAAGTAAGATTTTATTTAATGAGACAAAGTTATTTAGTTATTGGTATGTTCCAAAAAAGATAAATAAAAAAAAAATTAAAACTTTCAACAACAAATTTGATAAAGAAATTAAGGAATTATTATCAAATTTAAATTTTAAAAATGATACTTTTGTTCATAGAGATTTTCATGTTTCTAACCTAATCATAAATTTTAAAAATCAAATTGGATTTATTGATAATCAAGATGCTCTTTTTGGTAACAAAGCCTATGATTTAGCCTCCTTAATTGATGATGTTAGATACAAAACACCTAATTCATTAAAAGACAAAGTATACAAATATTATTTAAACACTAATAAACAAATTGATGCAGATAAATTTAAGAATGATTTTGATATTTTATCAGTTCTTAGAAATCTAAAGATTATTGGAATATTCATGAGATTGGCAGAAAGAGATAAAAAAAGAAAATATTTAAAGCTAATTCCATATGCCTGGAAGATGATTGATAACAGGTTAAGTAAAAACAAAGACTTAAATAATTTGAAGTTGTTATTAGCATCAAATTTTCCTAAATTTATTAACAATTAAAATGAGAATTAATACAGCTTTAATTTTATGTGCAGGATTTGGAAAAAGATTAAATCCGCTCACACTAGAAACCCCCAAACCTCTTATCAAATTAAACAATATTGCAGTGCTTGAAACTTGTATTAATCTAATTGAAAATTTAGGTATACAACAAATTATTCTTAATACTTTTTATTTAAAAGATCAAATTCATGACTTTATAAATTATAAAAAATTTAATTCTAAAATTACAATTATTGATGATGGAGAGAAAATTCTTGATACAGGAGGTGGCATTAGCAATATGATGAAACATACAAATGAAGAAAATGTTTTAATATTTAATCCAGACACAATATGGGAAAAAAATTATTCAAATGAAATTATTGAAATGGAAGATATATATTTTTCAAAAAAAATTAAAAATATACTTTTACTAGTAAAAAAAGAATTAAGTTTTGATAAAAATTTAAATGGTGATTTTGATCTAAAAGCAAATTTGATTATAAAAAATAATGAGAGTAAATTTATTTATACAGGATGCCAAATTATGAATAAAAAAATTCTTTCCAAATATAAAGATAAAAAATTTTCTATAACAAATGTATGGAATGATCTAATTAAAAAAAAAGAATTATTTGGCTTTGAGACTAATAATAATTTTTATCATTTAACTGATCTCGAAACTTTTAGAAAACTACAAGGTCTTTAGCTCTTTCTTTGTCTAAGTATTTGCAATCTGTAATTTTATTTTCTATATCTAAATTTATTAATAATGGATTTCCAGTTGGAATCTCTAATTTAGATATTTGATTTTCATCTAATTTAAATAAGTATTTACATAATGCTCTAATAGAATTTCCATGCGCAGAAATTAAAATATTTTTTTTTGAAATTTCACTTTCAATTTCTTGTTTATAAAACTCTAATACTCTTTCATAAGTATCTTTAAGAGACTCTGTGTCTGGAATTTTATCAATTGGTATTTCTTTATAAGCATCAATATTGATAGGATGGTGAGGATTTTTTTTATCTAACGGGTCTGGTCGTAAATCCCACGAACGTCTAAATTGATGAACTTTTTCTTCACCAAGTTTTAATTTCATTTCATCTTTATTTAAACCTGTCAGGGATCCATAGTGTCGTTCATTTAATTGCCAAGCCTCTTTTGGAACTTTTGTATCTTGCAGTGTTTGTTTTATTAATTTTAAGGTGTTTTTTGCTCTTAATTGATAAGATGAATAATAAATATCAATATTTATATTTTTCGTTTTTATCAGTTCACCAGCTTTTATAGCTTCAGATTTACCATTTTCGGTCAAGTCTACATCAACCCAACCTGTAAATTTTTTTTCAAGATTCCATATACTTTGGCCGTGTCTTACTAAAATTAAATAACTCATTTGTTAATCTTTTAATTTAATTTATAAAATATAACTACTAATAAAATTATATGAAAATTTTTAGAATTAACTTATTTTTTATAATATTGTTTTTCATTTCAGCTTGTTCTTCAGTACCTTCAAACACATCAAATAGTTGTTCAATATTTAATGAAAGGTATTTATGGTTTAAACATGCTAATAAATCAGAAAAAAAATGGGGAACCCCTGTTTATTTACAGCTCGCTATTATTAAAATGGAGTCAGATTTTGATTGGCTTGCTAAACCTCCTAGACAAAAACTTTTTAAAGTAATTCCTTATAAAAGACCCTCAAGTTCATTTGGTTATTCTCAAGCAATTAATGGCACCTGGGAACAATATAAAAAAGAAACAGGAAATAAGCTTGCAGTAAGAACTAGGTTTAAAGATAGTGTTGATTTCATTGGATGGTATACTAACAAATCAAGCTCTATTTTAAAAATTTCTAAAACTGATGCTTTTAAACAATATGTTGCTTATCATGAAGGATGGGGAAATTTTAAACATTACAAAAAAGATAAAAAGATTATTAATCTAGCAAAAAGAGTTGAGAAACAATCTAATGTTTATAAAAATCAACTAAAAGAATGTAGTAGCTCGTTAAGTAAAAATAAATATATTATTTTTTAGATAATTCTTTTTTTAACTCTAAATCAACCGAATCTATCCTTTTTGTATTTTTAGCGAGTGTTAAATACATTGTTGGAGTTACATAGAGTGTAAAGAAAGTAGAAATTATCATCCCCCCAAGTATAGTTGCTCCTACAGCTAATCTAGAAGCTTCACCAGCACCTGGTCCAATATTTCCTATTACCAAAGGTAACATTGCTATCATTGTACTTATAGATGTCATCATAATGGGTCTAAATCTTAATTCACAAGCCTCTTTAACTGAGTCTTCTATTTTTTTTCCAGTGGTTCTTATTTGATTTGCATAATCAACTATCAAAATACTGTTTTTTGTTGAGATACCTATCAAGATTACCAAAGCAATTTGAGAAAATATATTTATTGAACTATTTAAGAATAAAATAAATACCAGTCCTCCAAAAACAGCCAATGGTACAGTTAGCATAATTATAAATGGATGAATAAATGAGTTAAACGTAGCAGCCATTACTAAATAAGCAGTTAGTAAACCAAGGGCAAAAATTATATAAAGTTCATTTGTTGTTTCTTTAACTTCCTCAGACTCACCTTTCCAAGTAATTTGATTAGTAGGCGCTACTTCTGCCATTATATTTTCCATATATTCAATCGCCTCAAATAAAGAATAATTTTCATTTATATTTGCAGAAATTGTTACAGCTCTTTGTCGGTCATATCTTGCTAATACTTTTGCTGAGCCTTCTTCTCTTAGGTCAACTAAGTTTGATAATGAGATTAATTCTCCAGTTATGTTAGATCTTACAAAAAGTTTACTTAAACTATCTTTATCTTTTCTATCAAATAAATATTGTTGAAGAATAATCGGATATTCTTTACCCAATTTATTAAACGTAGTAACTTTTTTACCACCATATAGTGTCTCTAATGTTTGGCCAATAGATTTAGTTGATATTCCTAAATCTTTAGCTTTATTTTTATTGATAACTAATTTTACTTCTGGTTTGTTTCTATTATAGTCTGACTCAATTCTAGATAGTCCTCTATTTCTTCTAAGTTTACTAATCACTTCATTTTGAATACTTTCAAGTTCTTCATATGTACTTCCCAAAATTACCATTTGAACTGGTTTATTATAATTAGATACCCTTATGGATTGGGGTGAAATTGGAAATGCTAAAGTTTGAGGCACAGTTACTATTTTACCTATAGCTTCTCGCATTATTGTCATTGCACCTTTTTCCCTTTTTTTCCAGTCTTCAAGTAAAGCAATAATAATAAAACTATTAAATGAATTTGCAGAGCTTCCAAATCCTGGAACTCTCATTATAAATTTTTCATAAGGACTATTCTCAGCTTGAAGCAATGGTAGCAACCTCTTTTCTACTACCTGAGCTTTTTCTTGCGTGTAATCAAAAGAACTTCCTTCATCAGTAAATCCAATAACCAAATAAACACCCCTGTCTTCTTTTGGAAGAAGTTCTTTGGTTGTGTACATGAATAAAGCAACAGATCCTGCAATAATTAAAATAATGAAGGTTATTATCGTTTTCTTTTTATTTAACCAATAATCTAATGTTTCTCTATAAAAATTAGAAAAACCTTGAAAAAAAACATTAAATTTTCTAACAAAAAAACCAGAGGTTGTTTTTTTATTTAGAAACTTGCTTCCTAGCATTGGTGAAAGCGTTAATGCAACAAATGATGAGACAACTATAGAAAAAGATAAAGCTATAGCAGTTTCTCTAAATAAAGTTCCAGATATTCCTTTAATAAAAATTAATGGAATGAAAACAGCAAGTAAAATTAAAGTTGTTGCAATTATCGCAAAGGTAATTTGTTTAGATCCATTATATGCAGCAATCAATGGACTTTCTCCATTTTCTATTCTTCTATATATTGCATCAGTCATAATAACAGAGTCATCAGTGATAATTCCAATTGCAAGTATAAAACTAAGAAGTACAAAAATATTTATTGATAAATCAAATAGATAAATACCTAAAAATGATGCTATTAAGCTTACCGGTAGCGCTACAGCAGGAACAATCACTGCTTTTATATTTCCCAAAAATAAATAAATTATTATTACAACTAAAACAAAAGCAATCGCTAAAGTTTTATAAACTTCATCTATAGCTGTTTTTACATATGTCGCTCTATTAAATGAAACATCTAATTTTAAACTATCAGGTAAAGTTTTTCTAACCTCTTTAATTTTTTTTTGAATTTCATTTGATAGTTCAACTGTTGAGGCACCACTTTTTGCGTATATCCCTATACCAACTGTTTTTTGATTCAAATTATTTTTACTTTGAGATTTAAATAATGTTTTTTCAGAAACAGGACCCAATTCTACATTTGCAACATCTGATAATCTTACAATTTTATCTTTTGTTTTTTTAATGGGTAAAAATTTTAACTCATCAATATTTGTATAAGATTTATCTAAGTTAATTGTTAAGTCTATATTATCTGCTTCTAAAGTCCCTGCAGGCAAGCTTATATTCTCATTTCTTAGTGCATTTTCGACTTCTTGAATAGTCATATCATTTGCAGCTAATTTGATAGGATCAATCCAAACTCTTACACTTAGCTCTCTAAGTCCTCCAAGTAGAATTCTTCCAACCCCTTTTACACTTGAAAAAGCATCCACTAAATATCTATCTGCATAATCACCAAGTTCTAAATCAGACCATGTTAATGAAGAAACTGAAAGCCACATTGTTGTAGTGAAACCAGCGGCTTGTTTTAATATTTGTGGGGCATCTGCTTCTGAGGGAAGAGCATCTACTATTCTTGCCACTCTTTCTCTTATATCATTTGCAGCATCATCAAGTTCAATATCTGTATCAAACTCTATCTTAATACTACTTCTTCCATTTTCAGATTTAGAGTCGATATTCTTAATCCCTTCAGCACCTCCTATGACATCCTCTATTACTTGAGTTATTTCTTGATCGATAATTGGAGCTGATGCAGACTTATAATCAACTTTGACTTGGACTACAGGTGGTTGCAAACCATCTGGTAACTCTCTAACTGGTAGTTCAGAGTAAACAAATAAACCAAATACAATAAGAATTAAAGACATAACCCATGCTACAACAGGTCGTTTTATGCTTACTTCAGTGATGTACATCTATTTATTTTTTCTCAGTCTCAGATTTTTTAAATGGGTTTAATTTTTTTAACCAATCAAACTTATCTTTTTTTGTTTCAGTTTTAGCTGGTTTACCTTTTTTTTTCCAACTTGAAGCTTTTTGTTTTACACCATACTTAATTGGCCTAATTTTTCCATTAGCCCTTGTTTTTTTAAGGCCTTCAGCAACTACTGTATCGCCATCTTCTAGGCCAGTTTTGATTTCTACAATTCCTTTTTTTCTTAGTCCAATTTCTACTGGTACTTTTTTTACAGTATTTTCTTTATCTACTTTGTATACATAAACATTATCACCTTCCATTATCAGACTGGTATCAAGAATACTTAATGAATTTCTCTCATTATAATTAATAGATATCTCTAATAGTGACCCTGATAAAAGTTCATTGTTAGGGTTATCAAGTTTAATTCTTACTGGAAGTGATCTTTTGTTTGTATCAATTCTGCTTGCAGTTGACTCCACAATTCCAGGATAATTTTTAAGAGCATTTCCAGAAAATTTTATATCTACGCTCTGACCTTTTTTTACATACGGTGCGAATGTTTCAGGTATATCTACATCAACAAAAAGAATAGATGTATCCTCTAGATTTACTATAATAGAACTTTTTGATACATCAATATCGTTTGAAAAATCTCTCTTACCAATAATGCCATCAAAAGGAGTGGTTATATTTCTATTCTTGAGTTTAGCAATCACGTCACCAGCCTTAACTTTTGTATTATATTTTATAGGCTCTAAAATTTCATATTTTTCAATATTGAACGATTTAATTTGTGCTGGAACTGCAGTTCCAAATGTTTCAATTGTGTTTTGAAACATTTTTTGTTCAACAACTTTTACAATTATTCCTGGAGGAGGTCTTTTACTAAATTTTTTTTTAAAATGATTGCCAATCATTGTTCTAGCAATGATTACTGCTGTAATGATAAAAAAGAATAATAATACTATTGAAATAATTTTTGTTGATCTTTTCATATTTTAGTTTTTTCCATACTCAGACCATGAACCGTCGTAAATTGTCGGCATATATTTATCATTTATTAAGGAATAAGCTAGTGCCAATACACTTGCAGTCACTCCTGAACCACAGGAAAATACTAAATTTTTATCTTGATTTAATTCTAATAACTCAAATTGGGTTTTAATTTTATCTTTACTTATAAAAGTATGATCATCATTTATTAATTCGGAAAAAGGTAAACAAAAAGAATTTTTTATTGATCCACTTCTTAAACCTTTTCTAGGCTCTACAACTTTACCCTCAAATCTTTCTTTGCTTCTTGCATCAATAACATTAAATACTTTTGTATCAATGTTTTCATCAATCTGTTTTTTATTTTTAACAAGTTCTTTATTTTCTTCACATGTATATACAGAGGTTTTGATGATCGCCTCTTTATTGTTTGTGATTTTATTTTCTTTTTTCCATTTCTTAAGTCCCCCGTCAAGAACATGAACTAGTTTTGGATCATGACCATAATAAATTAAATTATACCAACATCTGCAGGAACTTATTACATCAGAGTTATCATAAATTACTATTTGATCAGTATTACTAATACCCATATTGCTTATTATTTTTTCCCATGATCTAGAGTCGGTCAACATATGTGGTAAATCAGTATCTATCTTTGAATTTTTATCTAAGTCAAAAAAAATTGCATTGGGTATGTGATCTTTTTTATATTCCTCAAAACCATTTCTTTGAGCTTGTGGCATGTGCCACGAGCAATCAATTATTTTTACATTATCAATATTCTTCTCTAACCAATCTGAACTGACTAAGGACATCTTATCTTTTTTCTAAATATTTTTGGTGATATTCTTCAGCTGGACAATAGTTTTTGACTGCAGAAATTTTAGTTACAACTTTTCCAGATAATTTTTTATTTTCTTCATTTAATATTTTTTCTGCCATTATCTTCTGCTTATCGTTTAAGTAAAAAATTTCACTTCTATATTGTGTCCCAAAATCTGGACCTTGAGAGTTTAAAGTTGTTGGATCGTGAAAGTCAAAAAAATATTTTATAATTTTTTCGTATGATATTATTTCAGGATCAAAATCTAACTTTACTACTTCAGCATGATTTGTTTCACCCGTGCAAACCTCTTTGTAATTAGTTTGAGCGGTGTTACCACCACAATATCCTACTTCAGTTTTAATAACTCCATCAAGTTTACTAAACTTTATTTCTGGACCCCAAAAACATCCCAATCCTAAAACTGCTATTTCCATTTATTATTCTGTAAATTAATCTATAAGTTATTCTATGCTCTCTAAAAATCAATTAGGCTTTTTGTACATGTTTATGTCTGTATGTGCATTTTCAGTCATGGATTTAATTGTAAAATGGTCTGAACATTATCCATTAGGGCAAGTTTTGTTTTTTCGAGGTTTTTTTGGAGTAATTATATATTTTTTCATAATGCCAAGAGAAAGAATAAAAAATTTTTATCAAACTAAAAGAATTGGTTTACATTTTTTAAGATGTTTTTTTGGACTAATAGCTTTAATTGCTATATTTATTGCTTTACGAAATTTACCATTAGCTACAGTTGTAAGTATTTCTTTTGCAGCTCCAATTTTTACAACGATCTTTTCAATTTTTTTTTTAAGTGAAAAAGTAGGTTTTTACAGATGGTTGGCAGTGTTAATTGGTTTTATTGGTATTATAATAATTACAGAACCAGGTTTTGACTCTTTAAATATATACTACATATATCCAATAATTTTTTGTTTAGGTTTATCCTATGTTGCTATTGCTATAAGACAATTGTCAACAACAGAGCCAGTCTGGCTAATTTCTTTATATTTTTCAGCTGCTATTACTCTAGCTAGCTTTTTTACAATACCATTTGGCTGGGTAATGCCAAATATTAAAGATTTAATATTACTTTGTATGATTGGATTTTTAGGAGGTTTTGCAAACTTATGGCTTGGACAATCGTTTAAGTTATCAGAAGTTTCGCTTGTGTCTCCACTAAAATACTTAGCATTAGTATTTGGAATAATTTTTGGTTACTTCATTTGGGATGAAGTTCCAACTATAAAAACCTTGTTAGGTGCAATGCTAGTAGTTTTTTCTTCACTAATCATCTTGCGGAGAGAAATCTACTATAAAGAAAAATTTCCATCAACAACTAGACATGAGTAAAGTACCAAAATATTGGAGTTTAGCGAAAAAATATTTATCTAGAAAAGATAAAGTTATGAAATATTTAATTCAAAAATATTCTGAACCGTCTGAAGTCACCCTTACTTCAAGAAAAGATATTTTCTATTCATTATGCAAAAGTATTATTGGTCAACAGATAAGTGTTGCTGCTGCTAATTCTGTATTTTCAAAATTTAAGAAAAAATGTAAAAATAAGATTAATGCTAAAACTGTTTATAAGTTAACAACAACTCAATTAAAAAGTTGTGGATTAAGTAGACAAAAAGTAAAAGGAATCAAAAGCTTAGCTAAACAAACATTGAATAAAACATTTAACTCAAAACTTATTCCAGGCATGTCGGATGAAGAGGCGATAATATATTTATCCAAGCTTAGACAAATTGGAAGATGGTCCGCAGAAATGATTTTACTATTTACTTACAATCGATCAAATATTTGGCCTATACAAGATATTGGTTTATTGAGAGCAATTTCTAAAAATTATAAAAAAGAATATTTACCACCAGAGAAATATGTAAATTTATTAAACAAAAGATTTTCACCATATTGTTCTGTTGCAACTTGGTATTTATGGAGAAGTATAGATCCTGAACCTATTCAGTACTAAACCCTTCAACTACCTGCATATGTCTAACAGTTGTATTTTTTGCTAGATCCCAACCTGCCAAATACTCTTTAGAATTATGACATTCGATTGCTTTTTCATAACTTGGAAATTCCCACACAACTGTTCTTGAAAAATCATCTCCTTCAAATGTTTCGTGTTTTCCACCTCTAATAATAGGAACTCCACCAAAGCTTTTAATAACTGGTATTGCGACTTCTGAGTATTTTTTTAAATTGTCTTGATTTTCAACTTTTGTATATAAACTGATCCAATAGGCTTTCATAATATATCCTTTTAATAGTGTTAATATTAACTACCTTCAACAATCTGATGGTGTCTTACAGCGTGACCTGACAGAATATTGTGTGCTTCTTTATAATCTTTAGAGTCATAACATTCTATAGCAGTATTATAATCTGGAAATTCAACAACGACAGTTCTTGGGGAGTTAATTCCATCATTAGTTCTATTTTTTCCACCTCTAATTAAGAATTTTCCAGAAAATTTTTCTACTGCAGGCTTAGCTTTCAATGCATAGTCCTTCAGTTTTTCCTCATTATGAATCTTTTCATATATACATACCCAATATCCTTTCATGATAACTCCTTTTTAAAATAATTTAATTATGTTAATAAATTTCATGGCAGATAAATTAATTATTAGCTTTGAAGAATATACTAAAATTGTTGAGAAATTAGCAATACAAATCCACAAAGAATATAAGCCAACAGTTCTTGTTGGTATCATGAGAGGTGCAGCGCCAATACTTGATATCTTATCAAGAATCTTAAAACTACCCATTGCGTATATTGTTATTCAAAGTTACTCAGGAGAAGGAATGGAGGATAAACAAGGTCAATTAATGTTTGCTAGGGAAATTAGCTCTTTAGCTGAAAATAAAGATTATAATAAAATTCTTTTGATTGATGATCTTTCAGACACGGGGTTAACGCTTAACAAAAGTATTGAGTGGTTAAAAAATTATGCCCCAACAAAAGATTATATTAAAGAAGTAAAAACAGCTTGTTTATGGAAAAAAAAATCATCAACATTTGAGCCAGATTTTTGTCCTGTAAGATTAAATGGAGACCCATGGATCGTTCAACCAACTGAACACTATGAGGAATTATCTATCGAGGAAATTATTAAGAAGAATTAATTTTAATAGGGCTAGAAGAGACTAGCCCTATTAGATTATTATTTTTTATGCAACCGCAAAACTTACAACACTAAGTATCGCTATAACCCAAATTGCTGGCGAAGTGCTTGAAAACTTTCCAGTAAATAATTTGATTAAAGCATAAGACACAAAAGCTAAAGCAATACCATTACTAATACTGTATGTTAAAGGCATTGCAATCATTGCAAGTATAGCAGGGGCAGACTCTGATATATCATCCCACTCAATGTCGGTAATATTTCTAATAAATAAAACTGAAACAAAAAGTAAAGCTGCACCATCAATTTGTTTTGGTAAACTGGTTGCTAAAGGAGCAAAAAATATACATGCTAAAAATAGCAAACCAATTACAAGAGATGTCATTCCAGTTTTTCCACCAGCTTTAACCCCAGCACCAGACTCAACATAACTTGTAACAGTTGTAGTACCCATCATTGCACCCGCAACTGTACCAACACTATCAGATAACATAGCTTTATTGATGTCTTGAACTTTTCCTTGTTTATCAACCTTACCTGCAACGTTTGCAACTGAAGTTAACGTTCCAGCAGTATCAAAAAAGTCAATGAATAATAAGGTAAATATTACAGTAGACATTCCAGCAGTCATTGCAGCTGATAAGTCAAACTCAAATAAATATGTCATTGGTGGTGGAGAGCTCGCTATACCATTAAATTTAGCAAGACCTGTAGCCCATGCAATTATACTAAATACTAAAATACCTATAATAATGTTACCCTTCACATTCATTTTTTCTAATACAATAATTGCTATAAAAGTTGCACAACCTAATAATACTAGAGGGTTACTTAAGTCACCTAACTGAACTAGTGTTACTGGATTATCTACAACGACTTCCATTATTTGAAGACCAATTATTGCTAAGAACAATCCTATTCCAGCTCCAATTCCTAACTTAAGACTTTTAGGAATTGAGTTAATTAGCCAGGCTCTGATAGGTGTGAGAGATATAATTAAAAATAATACACCAGCAACTAAAACTGCGCCTAAAGCTTCCTGGGGTGTGTAACCCATTCCTGCACAAACACCAAAAGCAACAAAGGCATTAATTCCCATACCAGGTGCAAGTCCGATTGGCCATGTTTTTCCATAAAAAGCCATTATAAAACATGCTAATGCTGTTGCTAATATTGTAGCCGTATACACTGCGCCGAAATCAAAGAAACCTTTTTCGGGTCCGGCAAATTCTCCCGATAAGATAAATGGATTTAAAAACATTATATAAGCCATGGTTAAGAACGTAGTTGTTCCAGCTATTACTTCTGTTTTGAAATCTGTTTTGTGTTTTTTATAATTGAAATAATTATCAAGCATTTTTCCTCCTAATATGTGTTAAGTATGCGATTCTGTTAATAAATACCCTTTAAAACTATTGTTTATTCACAAATTACAACTGAGAAGTTTATAATTATGCCATAATTGAGTTGTTATTATCTTTTTATGCAAAACTTAAAATTTATTTTATTTTCATTTCTAATGCTTTTGATGATCACTGGTTGTCAAACAATCAAAGATAAAACAGATGCAATTATTGAAAAGGAAAATGAAAAACTTAGCAAATATATTAGTAAGCCCGCAAGTGTTTTACAAATGGAGTTAGGAAAGCCTGATGAGGATTTTAAAAATGCAAAAGGTAATTTTGAATTAATTTATAATACTAAAAAATATGGAATTCCTTGCGAGAGAAGATTTGAAATAAACTCAGATAATATAGTTATAGGGTTTGTATCTAACGGTTGTTTTTAAAAAAATACTTGCGAGGAAAAATCCCCGCAAGCAAGGTATAACTTATTTAATTTCAATAAGTTTTTTCTTTTTATGTTCTGGAATTATTCTTTCACAAGATATTGTTAAAAGACCATCTTTTAATGCAGCACCATTTACTTTTACATCATCTGCGATTGTAAATGATCTTGCAAATTGTCTTTGAGAAATACCTTTATGTATAATCTCTCCATCAACATTGCTTTCTTCCGATTTATTAACTTGTTTAGTTCTTACAGTTAATAAATTATCTTCAAACTCTACCTCAACATCATTTTTGTTAAAGCCAGCTAATGCTACCTCGATAGCATAATTATCTTTACCGGTTTTTCTAATGTTATAAGGAGGATAATTTGACTGCATTGTCAAATTCCCATTTCCTAACATATTTTCAAATTGGTCAAACATGTCGTCAAAACCAATTGAAAAAGGTCTTAGTGAGTTAAAGATAGATAGATCCTTACTTGTCATAATATTCTCCTTTGTTAAGCAAGTTTATTTTATGTAAGACCCATTAGGCGACTTACTGTAGGCATATGGTAATTATTTTAAAAATTTCAAGATTGAAAAAATTAAATTTTTTCAGCAATTTTTAATGCAAAGGCATAATCAATAGCAATTTCTTCAATGGCCCCATCTCTTCCAGATTTACCACCATGACCAGCATTCATTTCAGTTTTTAATAAAAGTAAATTATTGTCAGTTTTATATTCTCTCAATTTAGCTGTAAATTTTGCAGGCTCATCAAATAAAACTCTATTATCACTTAAGCTTGTAGTAATTAGCATATGTGGATAATCCATTTTTTTTATATTATTGTATGGAGCATAAGAAAATATATAATCAAAGTGCTCTTTGTTATCTTTTGCATTACCAAATTCATCAAATTCGCCCACTGTTAAAGGTAAAGAATGATCAAGATTTGTTGTTAATGAGTCTACAAATGGTACCGCCATAATAATTCCTAAAAATAACTCTGGTGCTTGATTTACAACTGCACCCATTAATAATCCACCAGCAGAACCACCCATGCCTATTATTTTTCCTTGAGATGAATAATTATTTTTTATCAAATATTTTGCTGCGTGGATGTAATCTTCAAAAGTATTTTTTTTATTTGTAAGTTTTCCTTCTTTCCACCACTTCATACCTTTTTCCATACCACCTCTGATATGTGCTGTGGCCCATATAATGTTTCTATTGATTAAACTTAATCTGGTTGAAGAAAAACCAGGGCTCATTGAATTTCCATACGAACCATATCCATAAAGTAATAAATTTGCTGAACCATCAGTTTTGGTATCTTTATGCCGGGTTATTGTAAGCGGAACCATTCTACCATCGTGAGATTTGTACTCTATTCTTTCAACTATATAATCTTCAGGATTATGCCCTGATGGTATTTCTTGTTCTTTTACAAGTTTTTTTGACTTGTTAGATAAATTATATTTATAAACTCTCGAAGGAGTTTTTGGAGATGAATACCCAAGATGTACTTCGTCTGTATCTCTATCTTTTTGTGTTAAAGAAATACCAGGGACATAAATATTTTCATCTGAAAACTTTAACTCCTCTTCGATACCAGATGAGATGTTTCTTACAAACAGTTTATCTAATGCATTAGAAGTTTCAGATCGAATAATCCAATTTTTTAAAAAAGTACATCCTCCAATTAAAACTTCATTTCTAGCTGGAATGAAGGTTTCCCATTTTTGATCTAATAAACTATCAGCTACATCGATTTTAAAATCTTCTGCATTTTTATTAGTATGATTATAAAATTTGTTATCCCAAGAACTTACTGAATAAATTACACCTTTTTCTCTTTGCATTATCAATTTGGGTGAAGGTTTTTCTTCATCAACCCCAAAATAATATTGTTCTGAGGTATTATGATCTGAAGTATTTATAAAGTAATAGTTTTCATCAGAACTTAAACCAATGCTAACTGTAAATGCCTCACTTTTTTCCTCAAAAATTAATTCATCTTCAACATTAAATTTTCCAATTTCATGTCTAAAGATTTTTCTTGCTCTATGATTTTCATCAAGTTTAGAATAAAAAATATATTTATCATCCAAACTAAAAGTAATACCACCTGATGTTTCAGAAATTTCTTTTGTAATAATATTATTAGTTTTGATTTCCCTTATAAAAATTGTGTAATATTCTGAGCCCTTTGTATCTAAAGAGTATCCCAGATATTTGTCATTATTACTAACCTCTAGATCTCCAACACCAAAATATTCAACACCTAGTTTTTCTTTTTCATTATCTCCATTCCAAATTTCTTCAACCAAATCACTTCCAATTTTTTTACGCAGTTTAATTGAGTAATTTCCAGTTTCAGTAGTTTTTGTCCAATATTCATAAGTGTGATCTTTATATAGAAGAGACTCATCATCTAGTTTAATTCTACCTTTAATTTCATTAAACAGATCTTTTTGTAAAGTTTTTGTATTGTTCAAATGATGATTGGTGTATTCATTCTCTTTTTCTAAATATTCTCTTACTTCTGGTAAAAGTTTATCTTTATCTCTTAAAACCTCTAAGATATTTTCCTGATGTATCCAGCTATAATTGTCTTCCCATGTAACATTATGACAAGATTTTAATTCTGGTTTTTTTCTTAGATATGGTATTTTCATAAAATAAGGAATTATATGAATATCATTATTTATACAGTGTTAATTTTGACTATTTTATATTTTTTCCTAAGATTTTTTGCCAGTATTAACTCAAAAAAAATATCCAAAAGCCTCAGAATATTACTATTTTTAGGATTAATTATCTTTGCAGTTTTATTTGCTCTTGCAGGCAAATTTTTATTAACACTACCATTAACAATTGCAAGTTTAGCCTTGTTGAAACTAAAGGGTCTTTCTTTATTTCAGTTAATTTCATTATATAGATTGATACAAACTTTAAGAAATTCTGGAAGATTTTCATTTAATAATAAAAACAATTCAAACGCCTCTTCAATGACAACTCTAGAAGCTTATAAAATACTTAATTTAGAACCTTCAAAAAATTTAACTAAAGAAATGGTAAATAAAGCTTATGTCAATATACAAAAAAAAATTCATCCTGATATTTCTCCTGAAACAGCAAGACTTTCAGCAATAGTAAATGAAGCAAAAGAAGTAGTTCTGAAAGACTTATCTTAAATTATTTAATCTTTACTAAAATTTTTTTTTAGATTAATTTTATTTATGAGTAAGATAAAGGGTATATATGCAGCTTCAATGTCAGTAATTAATAAAAATCTGACGCTAAACGTTAAAGAAACAATTAACCATGCTGAAATGGTTATTGATCAAGGATGTCATGGTGTGGCGGTTTTTGGCAGTACCGGGCAAGCTCAATTAATACCTGTTGCAGAAAAAATAAATTTATTAAACGAGCTATCCACAAGTAAGTATAGAGAAAAATATATAATTGGTACTGGCTTAAATTCGTTAGGCGAAACAATTAATTTAATGAATGTTGCTAAATCTTTAGATTTTAAAAGATTTTTAATTATGCCGCCAGCATATTATAAATATGATGATAATGATGTAATAAATTTTTATTCGAAAATAGTTGAGTCAATTCCTGAAAGCGAAATAATTTTATATAATTTTGAAAAATTATGTGGTTATAAATTTAGTATAGAATGTGTTGAAAAATTAGTAAAAAGATTTCCCGATCAAATTGTTGGAGTAAAAGATAGCTCTTATAATCTTTTTGAAAATTTAAAATTAGAAAATTTTTCAATCTTACCTGGCTCTGAGTCAAAATTACTAAAAGGTCTTGAGCTAGGGTGTTCTGGAATTATAACTGCAACTTGCAATGCTACTGCTGAGTTGGCAAGAAAAGTTTATGAAGATTTTATTGCTCAAAATAAGCAAACAGTAAACCAAAAATTATGTGACGTAAGAGGTTCATTTGAAAAATATAATTTAATATCAGGACTTCATACTTACTTTGGTAAATATAACCAATCTTATATGAATGTTTTGCCACCATTAAATACTTTGAATTCTCAAGATGAAAATGAATTGATAAAAAACCTAGAGAAATTTAACTTTTCAATTAAATCATTAATGGTGGCATAAAATGCAATTAGCAAGATTCTTAAATAGTGTTTTTAAGAACGATGGTTTCATTTTAGTCGACGCAAATTCTAAAAATTATATTATAGGATCGCCAAAAAACGATAAACCAATCAAAGTTAAAATCCTAGATAAAAAGCTTCATTACAAATTATTATTACATCCGGATTTATATTTTGGAGAAGCCTATACTAATGGTGATATTAAAATTGAAAATGGAAGTTTAAGTGAATTCTTAGATTTGGCACTAATGAATTTTGGAAGGAATGAACTCAACTTTTTTAGTTATCTGATAAATAGATTAAGAGGCTCTTATAGATATTTAACTAATTTTAATTTTATTAAGAAATCTAAAATGAACGTTTCACATCATTATGATATTTCTGATGATCTTTACGATTTATTTTTAGATCCTAAAAGACAATATTCTTGTGCATATTTTAAAAAAGAAACAGATACACTTGAGGAAGCTCAGAATAATAAGATACAACATATAATAAAAAAACTTAACATTAAAACTAATCAAAAAGTTTTAGATATTGGTTGTGGCTGGGGGTCTTTAGCAATTGATATTGCTAAAAGTGCCAACTGTGAAGTTACTGGAATCACATTGTCTGAAAATCAATTGAACTATTGTAGAAAAAAAGCAAAAGAACTTAATTTAGAAAATCAGTTAAATTTTAAATTAATAGACTATAGAGAACTTAATGAAAAATTTGATAGAATTGTAAGCGTGGGAATGTTTGAGCATGTCGGCAGAAAGTTTTATAAAAAATTTTTTAAACAAATTGATAAATTGCTTAATGAAGATGGAATATCTTTAATTCATACCATAGGATCTGTTAATCCACCAAGAGACCCGCATCCATGGATCACCAAATATATATTTCCTGGTGGTTATACTCCAAGTTTAAGTGAGGTAACCACACCCATTGAAAAAGCAGGGTTAATAGTAGCTGATATTGAAGTATTGAAACTTCATTATTCTCATACACTTAGACATTGGAAAGAAAATTGTATTAATAACAAAGAAAAAATTATTCAAATGTTTGATGAAAAATTTTTTAGAATGTGGGAATTTTATTTAGCAGGATGTGAGATGGCATTCAAATGGGGAGATCAGGTAGTATATCAATTTCAACTAACAAAAAATTATACATCAACTCCTGTCACAAGAGACTATATTTATCAATAATTAATTGATAGAATTAGCTCTCTTGAAAATGAAAAAAAAATCAAAAACATCAAAAACATCAAAAAATCGAGTAAAGTACAAAACTTATAAAAAGATAAAATCAAAAAGCAGGAAAGTAAAAAAAATTAAATCAAGATTAAAAAAAAATAATAAAAGATTAAAAAAAAAATCAGCAACACCTAAAATTCCAAAAAAACAAAATTTCATTTTAAAAGTAATTAATTTTCAAAATTCTCTTAAACCTGAGATAAATTTTAAAATAAATTTTAGTTTTGAAAAATACATCCAGGCATTTTTTGATAAAATTGCAACAACAATTTCTCAGTATAAAATTCTCAAAAAAGATGAAGAGCGGAGATTAAAATTAGAAAAACAAGAAAGAGAAAGACAGGAAAAAATTGAAATTGCACAACAAAGACAAAAAGAACAAGAATTAAAAGTTAAATTAAAAGAACAAGCTTTAAAAGATGAGGTTAAATTAGAAAAACAAAGAGCGAAGGACATAAAGCTATTTTTAAGAAAAGAGCAGGCTCTATTAAGAATTGAACAAGCAGAAAAACAAAAACAATTTTTAAAACAATTAAGATTAGAAAAACAGATTGAAAAATTTAGAGTAAGAGAAGTTAAGGAATTAGAAAAACTTGAGAAAATATCTCTAAAAGAAAAAAGAGACGACTATGCTGGTCTTCAAAAAAGAATAGAGCAATTAAAAGAAAAGTATCGAATAATAAGAGATCAGAAGATAAGAGAAAGAGTAGAGGCTTTAGGTGTTAAAATTCAAGGTGATGAAGATAGAGAAACATTATTAAAAAAAGAAAAAGAATATACTTTAGCAAGACAAAAAATTGAATTTGCTCTTGAAAGTTTTTTTAGAAGTGCCAGCAGCTTAGTCTTCCAATTAAACAAAAGACATATTACAAGACATATGTCCATTTTCAGATGTATTGATAGAAGATTTGAAACAGGAGAGATTTTTATAAAATGGGACGAGTCTGTTGATGATGAATGGTTATTATTAATTTATATAAAAAATAATTCACCAGACGAAGGAATAGTTATTGAGGATAAAACAAATCCAGAAAAAAATATTTCTCATGAATTTAAAAATAATGAAATTTTTAAGGCTTCAGACACAATGGTTGACTCTTTAACCCAATTAATTGCTAGAAAAAGAGCCAAAAATACCAATTAAAATTTATTAATTAATTAAGTATTATTTTGAGATGTTTTTTGGAACTCTAGTAATGGTAATTTTGTATTTAATACTACAATACACTCTTGCATGGATAAGGTACTTTAATAATTTAGATACTAGACTTGGAGACTCAACCTGGAGATGGAGTTATGATTACCAAGTAGTTGGCAAAAGAGATATTTCTGATTTAGATGATAAATCTTTTATTAGGCTAAGAAGAAAAAAAAATAAAATAATTACATTTATGTATTCCATAGTAATGATTATGTTTATTGCCTCTATGTCTTTGCTAAGTAAATTTATGTTATTTTTTATTAACTAGCTTTTAAGTTGATGTTTATTTTTTAGATATAAAAAAAAAGCAATAATTTCATATCCACATTTAAATAAAGTAAAAATTATTGGAAGTTTAAAAAAATTATACAAAAATTTATACTTTGGAATTTTTTTCCACACAAAAAGAAAAGCTTCTGCGCCTTCGATTATTTTTTCACCTTCTTTAACATGCAATCTTCTTAAAAGATCTTTATCATTTTTAAGTGTTTCTTTTTCTGCAGTTAAATTATTTGTGATATCAACCCAATCAATTTCTTTAATATTTTCTTTTTTGTATAAATTAATCTCTGCTCTACAAATTTTGCAAGAATTATTGAAGTAAACTTTCATAATTTATTTAAGTAACTATAAAGATTATTTTGTACATGCGTAAAATCATCCATTGAAAATAATATTTAAATAACTATGTATTTATTATGAGTAATTTCCTAGATAAATCAGATTTAAGCAGAAAAGATGTAGATGAGATTGTCTCCGATACACTTAAGAATTGTGATGATGGCGAACTGTATTTAGAGGACACAAAATCAGAGTCAATTTTATTGGATGATAATAAAATTAAAAGTTCAAATTATAGTTCTGATTTAGGTTTTGGATTTAGGGCTATTTCAAATGAGGTGGTTGCGTACTCTCATTCCAATGAAATTTCAAAAGAGTCATTAAGAAATTCTTCACAAAATCTTAAATCAACTCTTAAGTCAAGCAAAGGAACTTATAATCATGAGATCCCAAAAACTAACAACAAATATTATGAAGATATTAACCCAATAGAACAAAAATCACTGGACTCAAAACTTGAGGTTTTAAATAAGGTTAATGATTATTTGCGTAAAAAAGACTCTTCGGTAAAACAGGTTACAGCAAGTTTTAGCGGAGAACAAAAATCAATTGAAATCATACGTTCGGGTGGTGAAGCTTTAACAGATGTTAGACCATTAATAAGATTTAATGTTTCTGTGATGCTTGAAAAAAATGGAAGAAAAGAAACTGGCGTTTATGGTATTGGTGGAAGACAATCTTATGATGAATATTTAAAAAATGATAATTGGAAAAATGTTTGTGAAGAAGCATTAAGAATTGCTTCAGTAAATTTGGATAGCAAACCAGCGCCAGCAGGCGAAATGAAAGTAGTGTTAGGTCCTGGATGGCCGGCAATTTTAATTCATGAAGCCATAGGTCATGGCCTGGAGGGAGACTTTAATCGAAAAAAAACCTCTGCTTTTCATAATTTAATGGGTCAAAAGGTTGCAAGTGAGGGTGTTACCATTGTTGATGATGGAACTATTGGAAAAAGAAGAGGAAGTTTAACAATTGATGATGAAGGAACACCTACTGAAAAAACAGTATTAATTGAAAACGGAATTTTAAAAAACTTCATGCAAGATAGATTAAATGCAAGATTGATGAATACTAAATCTACTGGAAGTGGAAGGAGAGAAAATTATAAACATATCGTTCTACCAAGAATGAGAAATACCATGATGATGAGTGGTCAACATACTCAAGATGAGATGATCAAATCAGTTGATAGGGGAATTTTTGCAGTAAGTTTTGGTGGTGGTCAGGTAGACATCACTTCTGGCAAATTTGTTTTTAATTGCACTGAGGCGTACGAGATTAATAATGGTAAAATTGGTTCACCAATTAAAGGTGCAACTTTAATAGGAGATGGTCCATCAATTTTAAAAGAAGTTTCAATGGTTGGAAATGATATGATGATGGATCCTGGTATAGGAACTTGTGGAAAAGCTGGTCAAGGTGTTCCAGTAGGAGTAGCGCAGCCTTCAATTTTAATAGATAAAATGACTGTTGGCGGAACCAAACTCTAGATAATGATTAAAGATCAAGAATATTTGAAGTCTAAAGCATCGTACTGCCTAGATTTAGCAAAAAAATTAGGCGCAACTGATGCAAGTGTAACTGTTGGAAATTCTATATCAGAGACTGTGAATTTTAGAAATAAGGCTTTAGATGAGTCTAATAGATCTGACAGTCTAGCTATGAGTATCCAAACATTTATAGGTAAAAAAAAATCTTCAATATCTTCATCAAATTTATTAGATGAAAATTTAAAAACTTTGATTGAAAAATGTATTGAAACAACAAAGATTACACCTGAAGATAAATTTAATTCCTTACCTGATCAAGATTTACTAGCAAAAGAAATAAAAGAGCTAGATTTGTATGATGAAACACACTTAGAAAATGATAAGAAAATTGACTATTTAATAGAATTAGAGGACACAGCATCAAAAGATGAAAAAATTATAAATACAGAGTCCAGTTTTTCAGAAAATAGAGGAAATTTTATTTTAGCAAATAGTGATGGTTTTTGTAATGGATATAAATCTTCATCATTTACGGCATCGTGTGTAACAGTTGCTAAAAATGAAAATAGTATGGAAAGAGATTATGAATTTACAAGCAGATGTCATTTAAATGATATAATAAAACCAAAATACTTAGGAAATATTGCAGCTGAACAAACGATCAAAAAGCTTAGCCCAAAAAAAATTGGAAGTGATAAAATAAGTTTAATTTTTGATAAAAGAATTGCGAAAGGGTTGCTTAGCTCTTTTGCAAGTGCGATATCCTCATCGGCTATTGCAAGAGGCACATCCTTTTTAAAAGATAAAATTAACCAACAAATCTTTTCTGACACAATTAATATATTTGATAAACCAGACTTGGTTAAAGGATTGGGCTCACAATATTTTGACTCAGAGGGCGTTAAATCAGAAAATCTAAAGTTAGTAGAAAATGGATTCCTTAGAGAATATCTTGTGGATACTTATAATGGCAGAAAACTAGAATTAAAATCAAATGGCAGAAGTGGTGGTAGTACTAATCTTTATTTAGAAAATGGCAAAATGAGTTTTGAGGAATTGTTAAAAATTAATTCTAAAAATTTATATATTACAGAAACAATCGGTCATGGAACAAATTTAGTAACTGGCGACTATTCTGTAGGCGCTACAGGTTTCTTAATTGAAAATGGAGAATTTAAATATCCTGTAAATGAAATAACAATAGCTGGAAATTTTAATGACATTTTTAAGAATATAACATTAGCGAATGATTTAGAGTTTAAATATTCAGTGAACTCACCTACTATAATGATTGAAGGCATGACTGTTGCTGGAAAATGAGTAATTTTTGTGTAATTGGCTCAGGGATTTCAGGAGCAACAATTGCAAATCTTCTAAATAAAAAACATTCGGTCGATCTTTTTGATAAAGCTAGAGGTCCTGGTGGTAGAGCATCTTTTAAAAGGCTTGATAAAACAAAAGGATTTGATCATGGGACTCAATATATCTCACCTAAAACTTTAGCATTTAAAAAATTCTTAGAAAAATTAATAAAAAAAAAGGTTTTAAAAAACTGGAGTGGTAAACATTTATTTTTAAATAAAAGTAAAAAAGAGATTAAAAATCATAAAAAAATAATTGGTCGCAAAGGTAATAATGATATTAGTAAATATCTTTTAAAAAATATCAGATGCAGTTATTTCCATGAGCTTAAAAAAATTGATTATAAACAAAAAAAATGGTTTTTAACTTTTTCTAATGGAGAGAAAAAAATTTACAATAAGCTCATTTTAACCTGTCCATTTGAACAATTATATAAATTATCTAAAAAATTTATTAAAAGTCCATTTATCAAATCAAGAGTTAAAATGGATGCAAATATTACTGTGATGATTGTAATTAAAAAAACAAAAAGTAATATCAGTAGTTACTTCTTTGATGATCAAATTTTAGGTTGGGCTGCTAAAGAAAATAGTAAAAAAAGATTTAAAAGTAATTTTGATTTATGGACTTTACAAAGTACATACAATTGGGCAAACAAAAAAATTAATAAAAACAAAGAAAACAAAGATCTAAATTCACAACTTTTAATTAATCATTTCTTTAAACTTACTGGTATAAAAAAAACAAAAATATTACATTCACTTAATCATGGATGGAAATACTCTTCAAATTCAAGTCCGTTAAAAATGAAGAGTTTTTGGGATCCTTCAATAAATTTAGGTATTTGTGCAGACTGGTTTGTAGGACCTAGACTAGAGGCAGGTTGGTTAAGTGCTAATGATCTTTATAAAAAAATTATTAAATAATTTTACTCAAAATTTTTAACTCTATATTCCCAATCACCCATTCTAGAATATGTAACTTTCATAATTAAAGCATGTTTTTTATCAAACCAGATATCAAAATTTAATCTTTTATTTTTTGGAATAGACATATCTTTGGATGTTAATTTGAAATGCTCAACATCGTAAGAATTTCCATAAAGTTCCAGTTTTTCTTTACCTATAAAAGTGACCACTTGTTCTTTAATACTTCCAGATATGGGGCTTATTTGACTGCTAGATTGAAGAATTTTATGGTTCCACCAATTTCCCACTATATTATCTGTTGATGCTTTACCTGAGTATGATGATCCTTTTATTTCAAATTTATTTATTTCTTTATTCAATTTGAGATTTACAAATTTTTCTTTCTTATTTTGACGGGTTTTTGAGTTAAATGAAATAAGTTTATCTTTAAAATATTTTTCTTCTCCATAACCTTCTATTTCAAACAAAGTTGCACCTAATAATTTAACGGTAAATTTTATTTGATTAGTAACTATTGTTTCATTTTTATCTTTTTTAAAAAAATAATAATTATATCCAATAACTTCTCCATCTTTTAAAATTTCCATTTCAATCTTACTATACTTATTGTAGTGAGCCATATGAGCTGTACTACTGAAAGAGTATAAAAAGAAAAATATTAATAATAAAAATTTTTTCATTAAAAAATTAGTTTAATAGACTTTGATAATAAAAGAAGTATTTTATTAAAATGTTTTTAAAAATTAAAAATATACCAAAGGTTTCGTGGAGTTCTGAAAAACCATTAAATTTAAAACCAAAAATTTCAACATTTTTTTTTCTCTGTTTTGGTTTGACTTTGTTTGGTTTAGGCGAAGGTTTATTAATTGTCTCAGCATCAGGAGCATCACCTTGGAGTGTATTTGCTCAAGGTTTATACTTAAACATAGGTTTCTCCATTGGCCTCATGACTATTTTAATAAGTATTATGGTTTTGTTACTTTGGTTTCCCTTAAAACAAAAACCTGGAATTGGCACTATTTTAAATGCTTTAATAATAGGATTAATGATTGATGTTTGTATTAAATATGTTCCAACACCGGAAAATTTCATTTCTCAAATATTACTTGGGGCTTTTGCAGTTCTAACTGTAGGCATAGGAGGTGGAATTTATCTAGTCGCCAATCTAGGAGCAGGACCAAGAGATGGTTTAATGATAGGTCTTCAAAAAAAAACTAACTTTCCAATTGCCTCAGTTAGAGCAGCTCTTGAAATAACTGTTATGTCAATTGGTTGGTACTTAGGAGGTACAGTTGGTGTTGGAACTTTATTATTTGCTTTTGGAATAGGTCCCTGTGTTGCTCTAGGTTTATATTTAGTAAATAAAATTTTTAATTAGGCTGCAGCGCCTGTTTTTTCACTTCTTTTTCTTTCATGAGGATCTAAAATCGCTTTTCTTAATCGACATGAATCTGGTGTTATTTCCAAAGCTTCGTCAATATTCAGCATACTCAATTGTTCTGCTATAGACATTTTTCTAACTGGGGTTAACACAACATTTTCATCTGTTCCTTGTGTTCTCATGTTGGTTAATTTTTTACCTTTCATAACATTGATTATCATATCACCAGGTTTTGGAGATAGACCGACTATCATACCAGGATATACAGGATCATTGTGAGTCACAAACATCTCCCCTCTAGCCTGTAAATTAAAAATAGCAAAAGCAACTGCTTTTCCTTTTTCCATAGATATTAAAGCACCGTTTCTTCTTCCTTCCATATCTCCTTCAAAAGGACCATAATTATGGAATATTCTATTAATTACACCATTTCCTTTTGTGAGAGTTAAAAATCTACTTGTGTATCCCATTAATCCTCTAGTCGGTGCGTGAAATATTAATCTTTTCTTATTTTTACCAGTATCTTTTAGATCTATAAGTTTACCTTTTCTTCTATTCATTGAATCTATAACTTTTGAAGAATGTTCTTCGTCTAAATCCATTGTTATTTCTTCAATTGGTTCAAGTTTATTTCCATTATCGTCAGTTTTATATAATACCTTAGGAGGACTTACGGTCATTTCAAATCCTTCTCTTCTCATTTGAGTGAGCAAGATTTCCAACATAAGTTCACCACGTCCACTAACAACAAAAGAGTCATTACCATTATTTTCTGAGAAAGAAATACCCACGTTGTTTTGAGCTTCCTGTAACAATCTATCTCTTATTTGAGTACTAGTTAATTTCTTACCTTCAGTTCCTGCTAGAGGGGAAGTATTTACTGTTATTGTAATTGACATTGTTGGTGGATCTATAGGTGTTGCGGGTATTGGTTCAACTACTTCAGGATCACAAATTGTGTCAGCTACATTTGCTTTTTCCAATCCAGCCACAACCACAATATCTCCAGCTTCACCAACTTCAATTGGAACTTTTTTAGTTCCTTCATACCTAAAAATTTTAGTCAATTTTCCTTCATCAACTTTTTCACCATTTAAATTAATTGCTTTAATTGATTGATTTGCTTTAGCAGTTCCTTGAGTGATTCTACCAACCAAGCTTCTTCCTAAAAAACTATCTGCATAAAGCAGCGTTGATAGCATTGCAAATGGTTTAGTTCTATCAAGTTGAGCTGGCTTAACATGTTCTACAATTAAATCTAAAAGGGGATTTAAATTTGTTCTTGGACCGTCAACCTCTGTATCAGCCCATCCTGATCTACCACTTGCATATAATACAGGAAAATCTAATTGTTCTTCATTTGCATCTAAACTCACAAATAAATCAAAAGTCTCATCTAAAACTTCATTAGCTCTTTGATCCGCTTTATCTAATTTATTTATTACTACAATTGGTTTTAAACCTTGTTTTAACGCTTTTGATAGTACAAATTTTGTCTGAGGCATTACACCTTCAGCTGAATCTATAAGCAATAATGCACCATCAGCCATACTTAAAACTCTTTCAACTTCTGCAGCAAAATCCCTGTGCCCTGGTGTATCAATAATATTAACTCTAGAGTTTTTCCAATTTATAGAAGCAGGTTTTGCTAAAATTGTGATTCCTCTCTCTTTTTCAAGCTCTCCTGAATCCATTAATCTTTCATCAACAACCTCGTTTTCTCTAAACGATCCACTTTGTTTCATTAAGTTATCAATTAGAGTGGTTTTGCCATGGTCAACATGGGCAATGATGGTGATGTTTCTGATATTGTTGTTCATAAATCTTGGCTCTTATACATTAATTCTTTGATTTGAAAACTTAAAAAAATCCAGTATTTACTGGATAAATTGGCTCAAACTAAAAATTCATTGCTTGTGATTGTTTTAAAAACATATAGATATCCCACTTAAATTAGACGTAATAAAGAATCAATATCCTGACACTTAAATCATTAAATGGAAAATTTTAAATTATTAAAAATTGAAGACTCTTTGAAAAATTCATTAAATAAAATGAACTTTACGAAACCTACACCTATTCAGGGTATGGCGATACCAGCCGCGTTGGAGGGCAAAGATATACTTGGAACAGCACAAACAGGCACAGGAAAAACACTAGCCTTCAGTATTCCATTAATTAACAAATTAATTTTAGATAAAAATGCATTTGCATTAGTAATGTGTCCAACAAGAGAGTTGGCTACTCAAGTGATGGAGGCAATTAAAAGTATTATTAGTGATAAGATAAATATTAAAACAGCTTTACTTATCGGCGGTGAGTCTATGCAAAAACAACTTAGACAATTAGGAAATAGATCAAGAATAATAGTTGGTACTCCTGGAAGAATTAATGACCATTTAAAAAGAAAAAGCCTTAATTTATCGGCAACAAAATATTTAGTTTTAGATGAGACGGACAGAATGTTGGATATGGGCTTTACCCCACAAATTGAAATGGTTTTAAAATTTGTACCTAAAGATCATCAAACATTGCTATTTTCTGCAACTTTACCTCAAAATATTTTAAGAATTTCAGAGAGATATTTAAATAAACCTGAAAGAATTTCTACTGGAGCAACATCAGTTCCAATTGCTAAAATTAAACAAGAAACACTCCAAGTCTTTAAAGAGAATAAATACGATGAATTGATAGATCAATTTTTAGCAAGGAAAGGATCAATCTTGGTTTTTGTCAAAACTAAGAGGAGTGCAGATAAAATGGTAAAACGTCTTAAGGAAGAGGGCCATTCTGCAGATGGAATACATGGTGATTTACGTCAAAGTAAAAGAGATCGTGTTATAAATTCTTTTAGAAAAGGTTTAAAAAGAATTTTAATTGCAACAGATGTAGCTGCTAGAGGTCTTGATATTCCTTTAATTCAACATGTCATTAATTATGATCTTCCACAAGTTCCAGAAGATTATGTTCACAGAATCGGAAGGACAGCTAGAGCTGGATCTGAAGGATCTGCTTTAACTTTTTTGACAACTGACGATAGATTAATGTGGAATTCAATTAATAAATTAATAGATCCAAATTTTAAGTCAGCCCCTAGTAATTTGAGAAGAAATTTTAAAATTAAAAGAAGAGGTAAGGGACCCAATAACAAAAAAAGAAAATTAAGAGAAGAAAAAAAATTGAATTTCAAAGAAAAAAGAAGACCTTTTGCAAAAGGAGAGCGCGATAAATCAAGAAGAGGTAATGATAATAGCAAATTTGGATTTAAGAAAAAATCAAATTTTAAAGATAAAAGAAAATCTTTTGGAAAAGGAAAATCTGAAAAACCATTAAGGGAGACAGAAAAAAAAGATTATAGTTTTAATAGTAAGAACAAATTTTTTAAAAAAAAGCAAACAAAACCAGCCGGTTTTACAAATAACCCAAAGTATCTTGAAAAACAAAACTCAGAAAATTTATCATCAGATGGAGAAAGAAAAAAATTTAATTTTAAAGGTAAGAAAAAGTTTAAAAGCAGAAACAGTAGACCAAAAAACTTTACATTTAAAAAACACAATAAAAAAAGAAGAAAATTTTAAGATTTTTTAGCTTTTTCTTTTTTTATTTTTCTTTTTTCTTTAAGACTCAATTTTGGTTTTTTACTAACGCTTGAGTCTTTAAATGATTTTCCACTATATCTTTTTGACATCTAATTATTTTACCATTCTTTAAAAAATAATCCTGTAATTTTTTAAAAAATTTGATTTAGCAAATATATTCCATAAACAGCGAAAGATACTCCTGTTAATCGTAACAAAATTAAAGATATATTATTTTTTATTGATACGTGTCCAATTACGACCCCTAATAAGTGTAAAGTGGTTGTGCCAATAATGAAGCCAAAAACAAATAAAATAGGATTTGCTGCTGCTGGCACCTCTAATCCATGAGCAATTCCGTGAAACAAACCGAAAGTTGCCACAAATATCATTATTAATTTAGTGGGTATTTTATTTTCAATACTAATTCCAATTCCTAAAAGTATTACTGAAAAAATAATTCCAATTTCTACAAAATAAAATTCTTGAATAATTAATAAAAATCCAAACAAGCCACCAATTGTCATTAAGATCACAAAAATGGATGGTACAGTCCAAATAGCTCTACCACCGATCTGTGCAGATATTATACCAACACTTATCATAGCTAGGAGATGATCTAATCCTAAAACTGGATGAGAAAGACCATCATAAAATCCAACTTTGCCCATAATATCATGTGCAAGTGTTGGTAGTGGAAAAGTTAATAATGATATTAAAAAAATAATTAACTTTTTATTCACAAGATTTTTTTAAGATATTTTGAAAAAGATTATACATAAAAAAAAAGGGCAGTAAAAACTGCCCTTTTAAATTTTTGTTTGAGAGTAGGGGGATTACATTCCCATTCCACCCATGCCACCCATACCGCCCATTCCACCAGGCATACCAGCAGGCATTCCGCCACCAGCATCTTTTTCTTCTGGTTTGTCAGCAATCATTGCTTCTGTAGTTACTAATAATCCAGAGATTGAAGCAGCGTCTTGAAGTGCAGTTCTCACGACCTTAACTGGATCAATGATACCTTTTGCAAACATATCGCAATATTCTTCACTTTGAGCGTCATAACCATATGAAGTTTTCTTTTGCTCTAATAATTTCCCAACTACTACTGAACCATCTACACCGGCATTTTTAGTAATTTGTCTGATTGGAGCTTCTAGTGCTCTTCTTACTAATTCGACACCAGCTTTTTGATCTTCACCTTTAGCTTTCACTTTATCAAGATCTTGAGCAGCATAAAGAAGTGCACAACCACCACCTGTCACAATACCTTCTTCGACAGCGGCTCTAGTTGCATTTAAAGCATCTTCAACTCTATCTTTTCTTTCCTTAACTTCTACTTCAGTTGCTCCACCAACTTTGATTACTGCTACACCACCTGCTAATTTAGCAAGTCTTTCTTGAAGTTTTTCTCTATCGTAATCAGATGTAGTTTCTTCAACTTGTTTTTTAATTGAGTCACATCTTGCTGCGATATCTGATTTTTTACCACTACCGCTAACGATTGTACTGTTATCTTTATCAACTTTAATCTTTTTACAAGATCCAAGGTCTTCAAGTTTAACATTTTCAAGTTTAATTCCAAGATCTTGTGAAATTACCTGGCCACCAGTTAGTATTGCGATATCTTCAAGCATAGCTTTTCTTCTATCACCAAATCCAGGAGCTTTAACAGCAACAACTTTTAAACCACCTCTTAGTTTGTTTACAACTAAAGTAGCCAATGCTTCTCCTTCAACATCTTCAGAGATAATCATTAAAGGTCTACCTGATTGTACAACAGCTTCTAGTAACGGAACCATTGGTTGTAAGTTAGTTAGTTTGCTTTCATGTAATAAGATGTAAGGATTATCTAACTCAGTTGTCATTTTATCACTGTTAGTAATAAAGTATGGAGATAAATAACCTCTATCAAACTGCATACCTTCAACAACATCAAGCTCAGTATCAATCCCTTTTGCTTCTTCAACAGTAATAACACCTTCGTTACCAACTTTTTGCATAGCTTTTGCAATCATTGTACCAATTTCTTTATCACCATTTGCAGAAATTGTTCCAACTTGAGCAATCTCATCACTATCTTTTACTTTTTTAGCTGAAGAAATTAAATTTTCTTTAACATTTTCAACAGCAGCATCAATTCCTCTTTTTACATCCATAGGATTCATGCCTGCCGTTACATACTTAATACCTTCTTTAACAATAGCTTGAGCTAAAATAGTTGCAGTAGTTGTACCATCACCAGCTTCTTCATTAGTTTTGCTTGCAACCTCTTTCACCATTTGAGCACCCATGTTTTCAAATTTATCTTCAAGGTCTATTTCTTTAGCAACAGAAACACCATCCTTAGTAATTCTAGGCGCACCATAAGATTTATCCATTACGACATTTCTTCCTTTTGGACCTAAAGTAACTTTAACGGTATCAGCTAAAATATTGACACCTCTCATCATTGATGCTCTTGCTTCTGCATCAAATTTAATTATTTTTGCCATTTTACTTTCTCCTTTAAATTAAATTATTTACCTGAAATACCCATAATGTCTGACTCTTTCATTATGCTGTATTCTTTACCATCAATTTTGACTTCAGTTCCTGACCATTTGCCAAATAAAACTTTGTCACCAACTTTAACATCCATTGGAATTAATTTGCCATCTTCTGTTTTAGCTCCACCACCTACAGCAACTACTTTACCTTCTTGTGGTTTTTCTTGTGCCGTATCTGGAATAATTATTCCACCAGCAGTTTTTTCACTGCTATCTAAAACTTCGATTAATACTCTGTCATGTAACGGTTTAAACTTCATAAATTCTCCTTATTAAATATGAGCTTCATATAGATACTGACCAAGCTATTTCAAGATAATTTGAAAAATAAGTTACTAAAAATCCTAGGAAATTAAGGATTTTATGGTTTATACCTTAAAATATGACAAAAAATTTAGATAATAAGGGCTTACAGGCAATTGCTGAGAATTATGACCTGTTCTATATTGATCTGTGGGGAGTGGTTCATAATGGAATAAAACTTCATGAAAAGGCGATCTTTGTTTTAAAAGAATTATTAAAATTGAATAAAGAATTTATTCTATTAACTAATGCACCAAGACCCAATGATACTGTAAAAATTATTTTGAAAAAAATGGGAATGGAAGAAAATTTAAGAAACCATGTTTTTACATCAGGAGAAGCATCATTAAGCTATCTAGAAAAAAATCATAACTCACAAAAATTTTTTCATATTGGGCCTCCAAGAGATTTTGATTTATTTGAAAATTTTAAAAAATATAAATCAAACAACATCATAAATTGTGAATATTTACTGTGCACAGGTCTATTTGATGAACATGATAAAGATTTAAATTTTTATAAAGAATTACTTGAAAAATATATAAATAAAAAAATGATATGTACCAATCCAGACTTAATTGTTGACAAAGGAAACAGAAGAGAGTTATGCGCAGGTTCTGTTGCATTGGTATTTGAAAAAATGGGTGGAGAAGTCGTATACTTCGGTAAACCTTATGCTGAAGTTTATAATCAGTCAATAGATAATAGAAATAAAAAAATTCTATCAATTGGGGATAATTTGAACACAGATATAAAAGGCGCCAATCTTTTAAATTACGACTCATTATTAATTTCTAATGGTGTTCATAAAAATGAGATAATGGATCAAGGTATAGAACAAATAGCAAAGGAATATGAGACAGTTGTTAATTATATTCAGTCAGATTTGAAATGGTAAAATTATATAACAATTTTAATATTAATAAAAATCAGAAACAATCAATAATTTTAATTGGAAATTTTGATGGTGTTCATTTAGGACATCAAAAATTATTCAAATTAGCTCAGTCATATAAAAAAAAATATAATCTTAAAATTGGTGTTATCAATTTTGATCCAATGCCAAAAATGTTTTTTAATAGATCTTTAACAAATTTTAGATTATCGAGTATTAATCAAAAATTAGTTTTATTAAATAATCAAGGTGTTGATTTTGTAATTACAAAAAAATTCGATAAAATTTTTTCTAAAACAAAATCAATCAATTTTATAAAAAATATTTTATCAAAAAAATTAAGTGCAAGATTTATATTTGTGAGCAATAATTTTAGATTTGGAAATAAAAGAGAAGGTGATGTAAATCTTTTAATTCAAAATCAGAGAAGATTTAATTTTAAAGTTGTTAAACCAAAGCCCCTTTTATTAAAGAGAAAAATAGTTTCATCATCTTTAATAAGAAGTTATTTAGAAAAAGGTTTTTTAAAAGAGGCTAATAAGCTTTTAAAAAGGAATTGGTCTATTGAAGGAATTGTTCAAAAAGGGAGGCAAATTGGAAAAAAGATTGGCTTTCCAACATGCAACATTGATATTGGGGATTATGTTTTGGCTAAACCAGGAGTATATGCTGTAAAAGTTTTGAGAAAAAATGATACTAAATATATAAAAGGGATAGCTAATTTAGGTTATAGACCTACATTTAATCAGAAAAAAATATTATTAGAGGTCCATCTATTTAATTTTTCTGGCAATCTATATAATAAGTATTTGTCAGTTGAATTTTTAAAGTTTATTAGAAAAGAGAAGAAATTTAAAAATGTCAATCAGTTAAAAAATCAAATTAAAACTGATCTAAGTACTGCAAAAAAAATAAAATGAGCAAATCACAAATAAACCTACCTAAAACAGCTTTTTCCATGAAAGCGAATCTACCAGTTAGAGAACCTGAAATTTTAGACTATTGGAATAAAATTAATCTTTATGATGAATTAAGAAGCTCAAGCAAAGGAAAAGAAAAATTTGTTCTTCACGATGGCCCTCCTTATGCAAATGGCAATATTCATATGGGTACAGCTCTAAATAAAATTTTAAAAGATATAATAGTAAAGTTTCATCAAATGGATGGAAAGGATTCTATATATGTTCCAGGATGGGATTGTCATGGTCTACCAATTGAGTGGAAAATAGAAGAACAATATAAAAAAAATAAAAAAAATAAGAATGAAGTACCAATAGTTGAATTTAGAAAAGAATGCAGATCATTTGCAGAAAAATGGATTGAAGTTCACAAAGGTCAATTTAAACGATTAGGTGTTATAGGTGACTGGGAAAATTATTACTCTACAATGAGTTTTGATGCTGAGGCACAAATTGTAAGAGAATTAGGAAAATTTCTTAAAGAAGGAAGTTTATATAGAGGGTTTAAACCGGTTTTATGGTCGACAGTTGAAAAGACTGCACTTGCAGATGCAGAAGTTGAGTATCAAGATCATAAATCTGACACCATTTACACATCTTTTCCAGTTAAATCTTCTAATATAAAAGAACTCGAGGGAAGTGAAGTTGTTATTTGGACAACAACTCCTTGGACAATACCAGCCAACAAAGCTCTAGCTTATAACCAGTCTCTTGATTATGTGTTAATTCAATTGAATGATGATGGTGATTTTAAAAATCGAAAAATAGTTATAGCGGAGGCTTTATTAGATTCAGTTATTAAAGACTGCTCAATAGAAAATTATCAAGAGATTAAAAAGTTTAAAGGTAAAGATTTGGAAGATACAATCTGCAATCATCCTTTCTATAATCTAGGTTATGAATATGATATACCAATGTTGGAGGCAAGATTTGTAACCACAGAACAAGGAACAGGTATTGTTCATTGTGCACCAAGTCATGGACCAGATGATTTTAATTTATGTTTAAATAATGGAATTAAAGCTATTGAAACAGTTGATGGTGATGGAAAATATACTAGCAATGTACAATTATTTGAAGGTAACCATATTTTTAAGGCGAACCCAATTGTTATTGAAAAACTTAAAGAACAAAAAAAATTATTATCAAATGGTGAATTAATTCACTCTTATCCTCATTCTTGGAGATCTAAAGCACCACTAGTTCATAGAGCAACACCTCAGTGGTTTATCTCAATGGAAAGTCACAAGTTGAGAGAAACAGCACTTAAAGCTCTTGATGAAACAACTTTTTATCCTAGCAAGGGAAAAGAAAGATTAAAATCAATGATCGAAACTAGACCAGACTGGTGTGTTTCTAGACAAAGAGTTTGGGGCGTTCCTCTTCCAATTTTTATAAATAAAAAAACAAAAAAAATTCTGGTAGACGATGAAGTAAATGAAACTATAGCAAATATATACGAAAAAGAAGGTTCAGATTGTTGGTTTTCTGATGATCCGCAAAGATTTTTAGGTAAAAAATATAAGTCAAAGGATTACGAAAAGTTAAGTGATATTGTTGAAGTGTGGTTCGATAGTGGTTCCACTCATTCGTTTGTTCTGGAAAAAAGAGAAGATTTAAAATGGCCAGCATCAATGTATTTAGAAGGTTCAGATCAACATAGAGGATGGTTTCATTCATCACTACTAGAGTCGTGTGGGACGAGAGGAAGAGCCCCATTTGAATCAATTTTATCTCATGGTTTTGTTGTTGATGGAAAAGGTTTAAAAATGTCAAAATCGCTTGGAAATGTGATTGCTCCAGAAGATATTTTAAAAAAATATGGAGCTGATATTTTAAGAATTTGGGTGGCATCTTCTAACTACGCTGAAGATTTAAGAATTGATCACTCTATTTTAGATCAGCACGCTGAGTCTTATAGAAAAATCAGAAATACATTCAGATACTTGCTAGGTAATCTAAATGATAATTTTGAAAAAATTGATCTACAAAAAATAAATTTATCTGAATTACCAGAACTTGAGCGATTCATGCTTCATAAAATCTATGTGTTAAACTCAAATTTTAAAAACTACTTTAAAAATTATGATTTTCATAATTTATATAAAGAGTTGTTAAATTTTTGTACTGTAGATTTATCAGCTTTTTATTTTGATATTAGAAAAGACACTTTGTACTGTGATCCAATAGACTCAAAAAAAAGACAATCAACAATTATTTTGTTAAATGTGATTTTAAATTCATTATTAAGATGGTTTGCGCCAATTCTTTCTTTTACAACAGAAGAGATCTATAAATTAATTTTCAACAATAATAATAGTATCCATTTAGAGTCTTTTTTAAATTACCCAGAAGAATTTAAGAATGACCAGCTTAATCAAAAATGGATAGATCTTATTAAGATAAGAAATATATGCAATATTAGTATTGAGGAAAAAAGAGCAACTAAAGAAATTGGATCAAGTTTAGAAGCTAAACTAAAAATTAATTTAGATAAAAAATTATCTGAAATCACTGAAAATGTTGATTTTTCAGAACTATGTATCACATCAAGCTCAGAGGTAATTTATAATGAAAAAATTGAAACAAGTGCTGAAACAACCAAAGCAAAAGGAACTAAATGTCCAGTATGTTGGAAAATAACTGAGGAAGCTTGTTCAAGACATTCCGAATGATATTTAAGAATTTAACAAAAAATTTTTACATAAATCTCTCCATTATATTTTCAATTTTTATAATTGATAGAATTTCAAAAATTTATGTAATTAACTTTAATATTAAAAATTCGTCTACAGAATTATATACATCGGAATTTTTGAATATAAATTTGATATGGAATGAAGGAATTGCTTTTGGGCTTTTCTCTTTTAGTCAGAACAACTTATATAATTTATTAACTTTAATTATCTCAATAATAATATTAGTTATTTTAAAAATGATCTTTGATAGTCAAGGTATTAAAAAGTATGGATTATTAATGATTTTTGGTGGTGCTTTGGGAAATTTATTTGATCGTTTATTCTATAAAGCTGTTCCAGATTTTATTGATTTTCACGTAGAAGAATTTCATTGGTTTGTGTTTAATGTGGCCGATATATTCATTACTATAGGTGTAATTATTATGATATTATTTGAGCTAATTTTTAATAATCAAAAAAATAATGAACAAACTTAAAAAATTTATTCTGTTAAATTTCGTGTTATTACTAGCATCATGTGGCACAATGAAAAGTGCTTTTGAGAATCAAAAAAAAAATAATACCGATGAGTTTTTAGTTGAAAAAAAATCACCATTGGTAATGCCACCAGATTTTGATGAGCTACCAATTCCAAAAGAAATAGAAATTCAGAACGATATTGATGAGAATGAATTTAAAACATTGATAACTAAAGATAATCAAGAGATAAAATCTAATGAAAAAGACATTAATAAAAATTTTGAAGAATTGTTATTAGATAAAATCATGAAAAATTAATGTTAACATCAAGAATTTCTTTTAAAAATTTTAAATCAAAAAAAGTAAAATTTTCATCAGTCAGAAAAAAACTCACAACTTTAATCAAAGAAAAAAATGAAATTTTAAAATCTTTATCAAAAGATTATAAATATAATTTTAATCATAAAAAACTAAAAAAATTTAAAAATTCTTTAAATTGTAGAGTGATAGGAGTGGGAGGATCTTCACTTGGAGCACAAGCAATCTATAATTTTTTGAGACATAAAATAAAAAAAAATTTTTTTTTTATTGATAATTTAAAGATAAATAATCTAGAAAAAAAAAAGAAAAATCATAATAACTTAATCATTTCTAAATCTGGAAATACTACTGAAACTATTGTTAATGTAAATTTGTTAGTAAAAAAACAAGATCAAAATATTTTGATTACTGAAAATAAAAAAAATTATTTAAATCTTTTAGCAGAGAAATTAAAAGCAGATATCATTCACCATAACGATTATATAGGTGGTAGATACTCGGTTCTATCTGAGGTTGGCATGTTACCTGCTGAATTAATGGGTTTAAACATAAACAATTTTAAACAACTTAACTTTTTGATTAAAAATAAATCTTTTTTTAACAATTTGATTTCGAATGTAAGCTCAACACTATATTTCATTCGAAATAAAAAATTTAACTCAATAATACTTAATTACGATGAAAAATCGGACAGTCTATTTAAATGGTATCAGCAATTAATTGCTGAAAGTTTAGGTAAGAAAAAAAGTGGAATATTACCTGTAATTTCTAGTATGCCCAAAGACAATCATAGTGTAATGCAACTTTATCTTGATGGCTTTAAAAATAATTTTTATACTTTTTTTTATGTTCATGAAGAACGATCTGAAAAATTAAATAATAAAGAAATTTTATCTGCTAAAAGTTATCTAAAAAATAAAAGTTTGGGAGATATAATTTTCTCTCAAAAAAAAGCTACAGAGAATGTTTTTAATAGAAAAAACATACCCTTTAGAAGCTTTGAGATAAAAAAAAGAGACGAAAAAACCTTAGGAGAATTATTTTGTTTTTTTATTTTAGAGACAATTTTAATTGCAAAATCTCTTAATATAAATCCGTATGACCAACCTGCTGTAGAATTAATAAAACAAGAAACAAAAAAAATTTTAATTTAAATTTGATAAAAAAGTAATCTTAGAAATACCATATTTCTTTTGTTCAATAATTTGAAATACTTTTGGTATTATATCTTGTTCATTTTTATGTCTATGAATTATTACTATCCCTCCTTCATTCAAAATTTTTTGATTATTAATTTCTATTAATAATTTGTCCAAATTTTTATCTTTGTATGGAGGGTCTAAAAAAATAATATCAAACTTATTTTCAAGCTTTGAAAGTATATTACCTTCATATATGTCATATTCTAAAATTGAAAATTTTTCATTTAAATTTAAATTTTCTAAATTTCTTTTTAATATTGGTAAAACAACATTATAGTTTTCTACAAAAATTACTTTTTTTACATTTCTGGACAAACATTCAATACCAAAAGAACCAACACCAGAAAAAAGATCTAAAATAACTGAGTTTTCCAAATTTATTTTGAATTTTTTTGAGTGAATTATAATATTAAATATTGATTCTTTTGTTAAATCTTTTAGTGGTCTTGTTTTAATATCTTTTGGTTCTAAAATTTTTCTTCCTTTAAGAGACCCTGAAATAATTCTCATTAATCTATTACTTTATAACCAATATCTTTTCTATAAAAACCACCTTGCCAATTTAATTTTTCCAAATTTAATAATATCCTATTTTTTGAATTACTAAAATTATCAGAAGTAACTACAAAATTTAAAACTCTACCTCCAACAGCATATAATTTTTTATTCTTTTCTAATGTACCAGCATGAAATATGTATTCATCATCACTTAATTTAAGATTGTCTAAGTTTTTTATTTCTACATTTTTTTCAAATTCATCAGGATAACCTTTAGAGCACATCACAACACATAAACTTTTCTTGTTTGACCAATTGAGATCAATTTTATCAAGTGTCTCATCACAACAAGCTAAAAAAATATCTGCTAAATCTGTTTCAAGTTTAGGAAGAATTGTTTGACACTCTGGATCTCCCATACGTACATTATATTCAATTAAATATGGCTCATCTTTAACAATCATAAGGCCTGCATATAAAAAACCCTTATAATTTGTGTTCATTTTAGATAAACCTAATATAGTTGGATGAATAATTTTATTTAATATTTTTTCTTCTAATTCTTTTGTAACTAATCTTGAAGGAGAGTAAGCCCCCATCCCTCCAGTATTTTTCCCTTTATCCCCTTCAAGCACTCTTTTGTGGTCTTGTGCGGTTTCAAAATTTTTTATGGTTTTTCCATCACTAACTATAAAAAAACTCATTTCTTCACCTTCAAGGAATTCTTCAATTAGGATATTTTCAGCTACTCCAAATTTTCCATTGAATATTTCTTCAATTGCAACATCAGACTCATTTTCATTATTACAAATATAAACACCTTTACCTGAAGCTAAATTATCAGCTTTAATTACGTTGGGATATTTAGAGTTTTCTAAAAATTTTTTTGCATCTAATTTATTTTCAAGTACAGCAAATTTTGCTGTTGGAATATTATAGTCTTCACAAAGTTTCTTTGTAAAAATTTTTGACCCTTCAAGTTGAGATGCAATTTTATTAGGACCAAAAACTTTAATATTAAATTTTTCTAAATAATCAACTATACCATTTACCAATGGTTGTTCTGGCCCTATCACTACTAATTCAATTTTATTCTCATCTAGAAACTTATGTATAACTTCAAAGTTATTAATATCTAAATCTATATTTATGGCAATTTCCAAAGTCCCTGCATTTCCTGGAATGCAATAAATATTTTCTATTTTTGAGGATTTAGAAATTGTTGCTGCTATCGCATGTTCTCTGCCTCCACTTCCTAAAATTGCAATTTTCATAATAATATTTATATATCTTATAAATGATAAATAAATTAGCTAAATTAAAATTTCTACCAAATAATTTTGAAATTATTGAAAATGGAGATCATGTAATTTGTGCGATATCAAAAAAAAAAATACCCCTAGAAAATTTGAATTACTGGAGTGTTGAAAAGCAGGAAGCTTACTATTCATATGTGGAGGCAGCAATTGAACGTGAAAAAAAATAAAGATTTAATTTTTCCATCTATTGTGCGTCCAAATCCACTGGTCTATATTTTTCAAAATCATTCTTTCTAATAAATCATTAAGAAATTTAGTTATTTCTATAATTGGTTTTTTATTATTAATTTTAATTGGTTTGGAAACAAACATTTTAAAATAATTATTTTTTATTCTTTCAATATATACAGGCACTAACTCACAGTCATATTTTTTAATCAGTTGAGCAGGAATAGTCGTAGTGGTTGCCAGATGATTAAAAAAATTTACTTTCTCTCCTTCTCTAACTCTTTGATCAATCATTATTGCAATTGATTTTCCATTTTTTACATTTTTAATTATTTCTCGACTACCAGCTCTGCCTTTTTTTATTTGATTTTTACAAATATTTTCACTTCTAATTTTTTCCATTGTTTGGTTCAAAAAAACATTATTAAGTGGTCTGTAAATAGTAGCTAATTCAATTCCTGCTTTTTCAATTTGCATAGCCATAAGTTCAAAATTATTAAAATGACCTGAAACAAAAATAGCTTTTTTTTTGGATTGTTTTAAATAATCTAAGTGCTCGAGACCTTCAATGGATATATATTCTTTAAGTTTATCATTCCTAAAATCTTCTAGGTGAACATATTCTGCAAAAATTCTTCCATAATTTCCTAAAACATTAGATGCTATGTTTCTGAAATTTTGTTTTTTTTGAATATTTGCTTTTTCTAAATTTTTAATAATTTGCTTTTTAGATTTAAATAAAGGACCAAAAATTTTACCAATTAAAAATCCTAAATCTGATGAAAATTTATACCCAATTAATTTAAAGATGATGAATAAAATTTTAATTAAAATAAATTCTATGAAGTAAATTACTTTTCTCATAATTTAGATATTAAAAGTTTTTTAAATTTTTTAATATCTTTAATTTCTAAACTAATTTTTAAAAATTTAATATTTTTTCTTTGTGATTTACTTAAACGAAAAAAATCTTTTTCTGTAGTAACTATAGAAAGATTCTCCTTTTTAGCTTTTAGTTTTAATTTATTAAATATTTCATCAGGTATCTTATAATGATCTGGATAAATTATTCTTTCTTTGATTAAAAATTTATTCTTAACAAGTGTTTGTTCAAATTCATGAGGGTTACCAATTCCACAAAACATTAGATATTTTTTTTTTAAATTAAATCTTTTTAAATTTACTGGTTTGTATTTGCCTTCAAAAATTTGAATTTTTCTATTTATAGATTTTAGTTTTAAAAAAAGATTATTATTTTTTTTTTCTCCATTAATAAAGGCAATATCATAATTTTTTATTTTATTAATATTCTCTCTTAATGGGCCTGCTGGTAGTAAATAATTATTCCCAAATCCATCTTCTGTATTAAAACAAATAATTTTTAAGTCATAATTAATATTTTTTTGCTGTAATCCATCATCAAGAATTGCTAATTCATATTTTTTTTTTGATGCTAAATATAAAGCTTCTTCTCTACTATCTTTACTAATCAAACTCCCTTTTGTTTCTAATAAATTTATTTCATCTAATTGACTAGTATAATTTTTCTTTATGAAAACGGTCTTAAATTTTTTTTTTAGTAAAGTTTGAATTTTAATTGCCAAAGATGTCTTTCCTGTACCTCCTAAGTATGTGTTTCCCACACATATTGTTTTAATTAAAAATTTTTTCTTTGAACTCAATTCTTTCAACTCATTAACTATCAAAGTAATTAGTGAAAGTGGGAAAAGTATTATAGAGATTATGTTTTTAGAATTCCAAAATAAAGGTTTTAAAAACTTCATATTATATACTTGTTAATATAAAGCAGATTTTTGTCTAGAACTTGCTCACCAATTTTATTTATTTTTTTAATATTTTGTTTATTTTTTTTATGGTTTAACTTTTTTAAAATAATTTTTTTCATCTTTAAACTACTTGAAGTGGTTAACGACATTTTATGCTTCATTAAAAAAGAGTATATTTCCTTAAAATTATTCACATTTGGACCATTAATTATAAAATTACCAAATCTGGCTGGCTCTAGGGGGTTTTGACCTCCATGAGTAATTAGGGAGCCACCTACAAAAGTTATATTAGTGAGATTATAAAATTTAGATGAAACTCCATAACTATCTACCAGATATATATCAGTATCATTTTTAATTTTAAGATTTGAAGAGTTAGTTATAGTTTTTAAACCAAGTTTATTCATGTCATCAATTATCTGAGATGCTCTATTTATATGTCTTGGTATAATAATAGTAATTAGTTGTTTATTATTTTTTTTTAAATTTTTATGCAGTTTTCCTAAAAAAATTTCTTCATTTTTATGTGTGCTTGCTGCACACCAAATTATAGAGCTTTTAAATTTATTTTTTAAAAGTTTTTCATTTATCCCTTCTACATTTTTTTCTCCAAAATATTTAAGGTTACCCGCGACCCTAATATTCTTAACCTGAAGTTGTTTTAGATATTTTAAAGTTTCTAGATTAGAAGGTAGAGCTAAAGTAATTTTATTAAATACTTCTTTGGCAAAACTAGGAAAAATTTGCCACCTATCAAGAGTTTTTTTAACTATTCTTGCATTTAAAATGATAATTGGAATTTTTTTTATTTTTAAGTTTTTATACATGTTTGGCCATATTTCAGATTCGACAAAAATTGCTGTTTGTGGTTGCCAATAATTTATAAATCTTTTTGTTAAAAAATTACTATCTAAGGGAAAATAAACATGAAAAGTTTTTTTAAATCTTATTTTTTTAAATATTTTTGCAGAACTAGTTGTTGTTGTTGTAACAATAATACTTTTAATTTTTTTATTTTTCTCCAATTTCTTAATTATTGGAATTACACTCATTAGTTCACCAATACTTGCAGCATGTATCCAAACTTTATTTTTTGTTCTTTTTTGAGAATATATGCAAATTTTCTCCTTAAACCTCTTAGGATCCTCTTTTCCTTTTAATATTCTATAAATAAAAATAAGAGGTGAAATGATAACAGCCAAATTAGTTAGTATGGCGTAAAAAAAATACATTAATTTTGTTTTAATTGTCTTTGATAAAAATTTTTATAAATTTTTGAATTATTCAAAAGATCTTCGTGCTTCCCAGTGTCAATAATTTTACCACCATCAACAACATAAATATTATCTGAGCTAAGTATTGTTGACAGTCTATGAGCTATGACTATTGTAGTTTTATTTGTGGTTAGTTTATTTAATGCTTTTTGAATTTTTTCCTCTGTTTCAGAGTCTAATGATGAGGTTGCCTCATCTAATAATATAATTTTACTATTTTTTAAAAATGCTCTCGCGATTGATAGTCTTTGTTTTTCTCCTCCAGATAATTTTACTCCATTTTCGCCAATCATTGTTTCATAACCATTTTCTAAATTATTAATAAACTCATCACTCATAGATAATTTTGCAGCCTCTATAATATCTTCTTTGTCAGCATCTGGTCTTGCATATTTTATATTATTTAAAACAGTATCATCAAATAATGTAGTATTTTGATCTACTATAGAAATTTGATTTCTTAGAGATGCTAAATTTACTTTAGATATATCCTGATTATCAAAATATATATTTCCACTAGTTGGTAAATAAATTCTAGGTATCATATTTAATAATGTCGATTTTCCAGATCCACTATGGCCAACTAAAGCTGTCATCTTTCCACCAACAAATTTTAGAGACATATCATGTAAAACTTTGTTTTCAGGATTAGATTTATAAGTAAAATTAATTTTATCTAAAACAATATTACCGTCTATAATATTTAGTTTATCACCTTGTTCATTTGAATTAATTTCGTTTTGGGTATCTATTATTGGCAGAATTCTTTCTGCAGCCGAAAAACCTTGTGCAATCGCTACATTTACTTTTGTTAATGTTTTTACAGGCTGATAAGCTAACATCATAGCTGCAAGAAATGAGAAAAAATTATTAATCGCTAGTTCACCACTAATTATTAATTTACCTGAATAGAATATCAAAGAGGCAATCAATATACCGGTTAGAATTTCCATAATTGGGGCAGATCTTATATATACAGTAGCAATCTTTGCAGATTTTTCTTTGAGATCATTTACAAATTTTTCAGACCTAGATTTTTCAAAATTTTCTCTTTGAAATATTTTTATAATTTTATGATTTTTGAACAAATCAATAAGGTACCTATTTAAATCTCCAGACTTTTCTTGTGCTTGAGTCGTAACTTTGCCCATTCTTTTTCCAAGTATTTTTGCTGTGATAGTTGCAAGAGGTATCATAATTATTGCTATTAGAGACAACTTCCAATTTTGAAAAAACATAACCAAAAGTAAACCTATTAATGTAAGTCCATCTTTAAAAATACTTAAATAGGCTTCAGATAATAACCTAGTTATTTGTTGAACATCAAAATTTAGATTAGAGATATAATTACCAGAATGTTTATTATCAATAATTTCTGTATCAGCTTTAATGAAAGATTTAAGCATGTCTGTCTGCAACATTTTTTTGACTTCCTCAGATACGTTAATCATTATTAATTTTGCACAGTAAAGAGAAACTCCTTTCGCGCTAAAAGCAATTATGATTGCTATTGGAATTAAAATGATGAGAGTTTGATCTTTGTTGATAAATATTTTCTCTATTGCTGGATCTAGAAGCCAAGCAGTTGCGGAAGTGCTTGCTGCTACTATTACTGAAAAAATTGCAGCTATAAAAATCTTACCTATAAACTTACCTGTATAGTTTTTATAAAGTCTTTTGAATATCTTAGATTTTGTCATTTATTTAAATTAATTTACCTATCAGAATATTCATAAAAATGATTAGCCCTAAAAAATTATTACTTTTAAATCTGTTTAGGCAATCGATTGGTTGTTCAGTATTTAATTTTTTTACTTGAAATACTAGTAAATGAATAATTGGAAAAATTAAAAACATAAAATAATAGTATTTAAAACTCATTAATACTCCAATCAAAAGAAGTGATATGATAAATATACAATATGAAATAAATAAAAATTTTTTTGGATCATTTTTAAACTTTATTGAAGTTGATTTTACACCTATTATTTCATCATCTTTAATATCTTGAAATCCGTAAATTGTGTCGTAGCCTAGTGTCCAAAATATGGCTCCTAAATAGAAAATGATTGGAATAATTGAAATTTCATTAGCTATTGAGATCCAAGCAAGCACCAAACCATAGTTAAATGTAATTCCAAGAAACAATTGAGGCCAATAAGTAATTCTCTTCATTAACGGATATGTAAAAGCTAAAGGCATTGAGATTAAAGCCATCAAAATTGTAAGTTTATTGAAATTGATTAGTACTAAAAAGGCAATTCCACATAAAATTATTGCATATATAGAAGCAAGTTTCACCGAAACTTTTCCAGATGCAATTGGTCTTTTTTTAGTTCTCTCAACTTTTTTATCAAAATTTTTATCCGCAATATCATTTACAATGCATCCTGCGGAGCGCATTAAAATAGATCCTGACAAGAAAAGAGCAGAATAAAAAAAATAATTTAATAAACTTGATTGAAAGTCATAAACCAATGTTAATCCCCATAGACAAGGCCAAAACAAAAGCATAAAGCCAATAGGCCTTTTCAATCTTATTAGTTCTATAAATAGGTTTATTTGGTTCATAATTTACTTGTAAATAACAAAGGCTAGATTCATAATCAAACTGATTCGTATGAATATAGATTACACAGTCACAGCCCTAATGTTTCCAGCAATACCATTACTAATGAATATCTATAGTAATAGGTTTCATTCATTAAGTAAGCTTATTAGAGAGCTACATGATGAGCATGTCTATGAAAATCATGTTCCAAATGAATGGAGAAAACAATTTATAAATTTAAGTGGAAGAATTACTCTTCTGCGATGGACTATTATGTTTGCCGCATTTGGATTTTTATTTAATATGTTGACAGTATTGGGTCTTTATTTGAATGAAGTTTTTATTGCTAGATTAATTTTTGGATCCTGCTGTCTATCAATGATTATTTCTATACTTTTTTTTATTAGAGAAATTCATATATCAACAAATGCATTAAAACTTCATATGTCTGATATGGATGTAAGCGTTGATTAAGGAAGTATAACTGCAGGTCCAGTTAGCTTTCTACCTTCTAAATCTTCATGTGCTTTTCTAGCATCATCCAAAGCATATTTTTTAGCAATTTCAATTTTAAACTTTCCAGTTAATACAGCTTCAAAAACTTTTTTAGCAGACTCTTCTAACTCTTCTCTTTTTACGGTGTAGTGAGCTATTGAAGGTCTTGTAAAAAATAATCCTTTTGCATTTATGTGTTTTTTTACATCTATAGTGTTGACATAACCAGATGCATTACCAAAGGCAACCATCATTCCTCTTATTTTTAAAACTTCAATAGACCCCTCAAATGTTTTTGCACCAACACCGTCATAAACAACATCAATACCATTTTTTCCTACAATTTTTTCAACCTCTTCTACAAAGTTTTTATCAGTATAATTAATTACATGATGACAACCATTTTTTTTTGCTATCTCTTTTTTTTCTTTTGATCCTACTGTTCCAATTACTTCAGCTCCAATTGCATTTGCCCAAGGGCATAAAATCTGTCCAAGTCCTCCGGCTGCTGCATGATATAAAACTTTATCACCTTTTTTTAGTGGGTAAGCTCTATGTAATAAATATTCAGCAGTAATTCCTTTTAAAGTGATACAAGACGCGACTTCATTTGAAACTCCATCAGGTACAGATACTAATTTATCTTCAGGCATTATTTGCTTTTCTGCATAAGCACCAATTGGCATTGATGCATGCGTTACACGATCACCAACTTTAAAAAGACTAACTTCAGAACCAACTTCTTCAATTTCACCACAAGCCTCGAGACCAATACCGCTTGGTAGTGGAATAGGGTACAGTCCTGTTCGATGATAAGTATCTATAAAATTAAGGCCTATAGATAAGTTTTTAACTAAAACTTCTTTTGATCCTGGTTTTCCAATTTCTACATTCTCAACCTCTAAAACTTCAGGCCCACCAAATTTTTTAATAGATACAACTTTCATAATTTATTTAACAAATGTATCATTATGATAATCTTGAACTGCTTGCAAGATCTCAGCTTTAGTATTCATTACAAAGGGTCCGCCTCTTGCAATTTCTTCATTAATTGGCTTTCCAGATATCAGTAAAAATTTTGCATTTGATTTTGCTTTTACATTTAAATCTTCACCTTTTGTTAATAGTATTAATGTACTATCTTTAACATTGTCGTGTTTGTTTTTGCCAATTTCAATTTCACCATTAACCAAATAAATAAAAGTATTATGAGTTGATGGTAACTTAAAATTAAATTCTTTATCTTTATTTAACTCAACATCAAAATAAGTTGGCTCAACGTTATGATCTCTAACAGGGCCTTCAGCATTTTCAAATTTACCAGCTATAACTTTTACCTGCTTATCATCGTCACTATGAACACTCATTTTATCTGCATCAATATAAATATATTCTGGTTTACTCATCTTTAATTTTGCAGGCATGTTAATCCATAATTGAAAACCATGAAGTTTACCTTCTTTCATAGCAGGCATTTCTGAATGAATTATCCCACTTCCTGTTTTCATCCATTGAACATCTCCTGCAGTCATTCTACCTTCACCACCAGTACTATCTTTATGTTCAAAATCACCAGCTAACATATAAGTGACCGTTTCAATTCCTCTATGAGGGTGGGGTGGAAAACCTGCAATATAATCTTCACTATTTTCAGACCCAAATTCATCTAACATTAAAAATGGATCAAAGTAATTTGGTTCTACGCCAATACTTCTTTTTAATTTTACTCCAGCGCCGTCGGATGCCACAATTGGTTCAATTATTTTTTGTACCTCAATTTGTTTCATATCTATGCTCTATTACCTCTAATTAAAAAGTATATTCCACCAATTAAAAGAAATATTTGTTCACTTGTAAAAAGCTTTGTTGTGATTAACCAGTCTTGGTGTGCAAATAAAAGTATACTTACCATTAAAACACTTATGTTAAGTCCTGAAAGTCTTGTTAATAAGTTGCCTATAGGGTTTTTAATAAATCCACTTATGATTAAAACTAAACCTGAAAGTAATTCAGAAATAGCTACCATGGACGCTATTGTTGGTGAAAGGTCAAAATACTCTATTAATCCCTGAGGAGGTAAAGGGAATTTGTTTAAACCATGAATTATAAAAGCAATACCAATTCCAAATCGAAAAACTAAAGATGCTAATGCATCAATGTTTGAAAAAAAATTATCAATTTTTTTATTAATATTTTGCACTTCTATCCACATCTATTGCAACGAATTGTTGCAAACATTTCATCCCATTCAGTTTCTTTTTCTTCTACGTAATCCATAAGACATCTTAACGCTTTTGATTTATCAGGGAGATCGTATTTATCTACAATTTGTTCTAACATTTCCTCAGAGTCAGAATATATCTCAAAAGAAATTTCTTTTTTTTCACTCATATTTTTTCCTTTCAAGTGAAAGATATATTTTAAATAAATTTGTGATATTAGCCAAATGATCGCTTTAAATTAAGGTCGCTAACTCAGACAAATCTTTAATTTCATGCTTAGGATTGTAATCTAAATTATCAAAAATATTGTTATTTCTGTTTACCCATATTGAATTATAGCCATAATTTCCACCACCTGATACATCCCAAGTGTTAGCACTTAAAAAAGTAACTTCATTTTTTTGAATATCATATTTTTTAATTGGTATATCGTAAACTTTAGAGTCTGGTTTATAAATACCAACTTGTTCTATTGAAAAAAGATCATCAAATAAATTATCTAAATTATTACTTACAACTAATTGATTAAGAAGGGCAGGTGTACCATTTGAAAGGATAGCTAGTTTATAATTTTTTTCTTTAAGTGATTTTAAAACTTCAGGTACTTCTTTAAATGGTGATAAAGTTTTATAAAGATCTAATAATTCATTTCTCATTGAAGAATCTATTTCATATGCTTTCATAGATTTGTTCAAACTATCTTCAGTCACTTGCCAAAAGTCTTTATGTTTTTTCATCAAACTTCTAAGCCAAGTATATTCTAGTTGAGTAGTTCGCCAGTAGTTTGCAAATACCTCCCACTTATCACCAATTTTTTCTTTACATTTCTCTGCTGCAGAATTTACGTCAAATAAAGTTCCATATGCATCAAAAATTATTGCTTTAATATTTTTCATAATTAAACTTATTATAATGAGTAATATTAGATTATTTTATCCCAAAAGTTTATCACTTAATTTGATAGCTACACTTGATAAATCACAATCTCACTATGTAAGTAAAGTTATGAGAATTAAAGAAAACGAAGTTTTCTCTTTATTTAATAGTAGTGGTGAGTGGGAAGCAAAAATTTTAAGTATTTCAAAAAACAATGTTGAATTTAGTATTACAAAACAATTAAGACAAAAAGAAAATTTTAAAGAACTATGGCTAGCTTTTTCACCAATCAAATCAAATTATTTCAATTTCATGATACAAAAAGCAACTGAATTAGGAGTTACAAAATTTTTACCTATTATTTTTGATAGAACGATTGTTAGAAAAATAAATAAAGAAAGATTGGAAAAAGTAATTATAGAAGCTGCTGAACAATCAAATAGAATTACAGTTCCAATTATTGAAGAACCTCAAAAATTAAAAAATTTTCTTAGTAATGATATGGATTTGATATTTACTGATCTCAATACCTCTAATACTAAAATTGATCTTAAAAAGTTAACGACAAAGCCTACGTGTGTTATTATAGGACCTGAGGGAGATTTCTCTGAGGAGGAAAGGGAAGAGATTCTTAAATTTAATGGTGTTCAGCCTATTAAAATCAATGAAAACATCTTGAGATCTGAAACTGCTATAATTTCTGCTCTATCGATCATAAATTACGCCATTAATTGATATTTTGTCGCTAAAAGTAAAAGTGTATTTTTTTAAAAGACGCTCTATATAGGGTAAAAAAATGAAAAAAATTTTATTTATAATTCTATCATATTTTGTTGCATCAAGTGCTTTTGCTAACCAACCAAAAGATTGGCAACTAGGTTTTCAAGATGCAGCATCTTCATCTATGAGAGAGATAGTAAACTTTCATGATAAATTATTATTACCTATAATTATTGCAATTAGCGTATTTGTTTTATTTTTGATGGTTTATGCATGTATCAGGTTTAGAGCTTCAAGAAATCCAAATCCATCTACCACTACACACAATGTTGCTGTAGAAGTTTTATGGACATTAATCCCATGTTTAATTTTAATTGTAATGGCAGTTCCATCTTTTAAAATCTTATACAAACAAGATACAATTCCAAAAGCCGATGTTACAGTTAAAGCAATAGGTTACCAATGGTATTGGGGTTATGAATATCCAGATGAAAATATTATTTTTGACTCTTATATGATTGAGACAAAAGACTTGAAAAAAGATCAACCACGACTACTTGCTGTAGACAATGAAGTGGTTGTTCCAGTTAATAAAGTAGTCAAAGTTTTAATTACAGCAAACGATGTATTGCATGCTTGGGCACTTCCCTCATTTGGTGTAAAAAGAGACGCTGTACCAGGTAGAATAAATGAAACATGGTTTAGAGCTGAAAAAGTAGGAACATATTATGGCCAATGTTCAGAGCTTTGTGGAATTAAACATGCATTTATGCCAATTACTGTAAGAGTAGTTACTGACGAAGAATATCAAGAATGGTTAACAGGTGCTAAAATAAAATTTGCAAAAGAGATTATAGAAGAAGATCAATTTAAAAAACTAGCGAGTAAATAATATGTATACACAAACTGCATCACACGACGATCATCATACACCAACTGGTTGGAAGCGTTGGGCTTATTCAACTAACCACAAAGATATTGGTACAATGTATTTAATATTTGCAATTGTTGCAGGTGTAATTGGCACTGCATTTTCTGTTTTAATGAGGATGGAATTGATGCATCCAGGTGATGGAATTTTAGGTGGCAACTATCATTTGTACAACGTGCTAGTCACTGGTCATGGTTTAATAATGATTTTCTTTATGGTAATGCCTGCAATGATTGGTGGATTTGGTAACTGGTTTGTTCCAATAATGATTGGTGCCCCTGACATGGCTTTTCCAAGAATGAACAATATTTCATTCTGGTTACTACCTACTTCATTTATTTTATTAATAATGTCTATATTTATGGATGGCCCTCCAGGTCAAACAGGAGTTGGTGGTGGATGGACTATTTATCCTCCTTTATCTTCTAAAGCTGGACAGCCAGGGCCAGCAATGGATTTTGCTATTTTAAGTCTGCACTTAGCAGGAGCTTCATCAATTTTAGGAGCGGTAAACTTTATTACTACAATCTTAAATATGAGAACTCCAGGAATGACATTACATAAAATGCCTTTATTTGCTTGGTCTATTTTAGTAACTGCATTCTTATTATTATTATCATTGCCAGTTTTAGCAGGTGCAATCACAATGCTATTAACAGATAGAAATTTTGGAACCGCCTTTTTTGATGCTCAAACTGGAGGAGATCCGGTTCTGTTCCAACATTTATTTTGGTTCTTTGGTCACCCTGAAGTTTATATTTTGATTTTACCGGGCTTTGGAATGATTAGTCATATAGTTTCAACATTTTCTCGGAAACCAGTCTTTGGTTATTTAGGTATGGCTTATGCAATGGTTGCAATTGGTATTGTGGGATTTGTAGTATGGGCTCATCATATGTACACAGTTGGTTTGAGCACAGATACTAAAGCTTACTTTTTGGCCGCAACAATGATTATTGCAGTTCCAACAGGAATTAAAATATTTTCATGGATAGCAACAATGTGGGGTGGATCTATTTCATTTAAAACGCCAATGGTTTGGGCATTAGGATTTATATTTTTATTCACTGTTGGTGGAGTAACAGGAGTAGTTCTTGCAAATGCGGGTGTTGATACTGCAATGCATGACACTTATTACGTAGTAGCTCACTTCCATTATGTATTATCCCTAGGTGCAGTGTTTGCAATCTTTGCGGGTTTTTATTATTGGTTTGGCAAAATGTCTGGATATGAGTATTCAGAGTTTTTAGGTCAACTACATTTTTGGTTGACCTTCATTGGGGTAAACTTAATTTTCTTCCCTCAACACTTTTTAGGATTAGCTGGAATGCCAAGAAGATATGCTGATTATCCAGATGCTTTTGCAGGTTGGAATTACATTTCTTCAATTGGATCATATATATCTGTGATAGGTTTAGTAGTGTTTTTTGCTAATCTAATTTATGCTTTTTACAAAAAAAAAGCTGCAGCTCAAAATCCTTGGGGAGAAGGTGCTACAACACTAGAATGGACAGTTCCTTCGCCACCTAATTTTCATACTTTTGATGAATTACCAAAGTTTGAGGATGAAGAGGGTATAGAAAAATCTACTAGTTAATTTTTTTAGATTTTTAAACTAAGAATTAATGATTAAGTCTAAATTAAAAAATAGAAACCTAAGTCAGGAAGACGTTTTTAATTTTTCTGAGCTGTTTAAGCTTATGAAGCCAAGAGTGATGTCTTTAGTTATATTTACATGTGCAGTTGGATTATTGATGGCTCCAAATATAGTTCCAACAAAAGATGCAATAATTGGAATTATATTAGTTTCCATTGGTGCAGGAGCTGCAGGTGCATTAAATATGTGGTATGAATCTGATCTTGATGCTTTGATGACAAGAACTTGCTTAAGACCAATACCGACAGGCAAAGTTAATAAAAATCAAGCATTAATTTTTGGTGTTACTCTTTCAATATTTTCTATAATTGCTCTTGATTTCTTTGCTAATAGAATATCAGCGGGTTTATTATTGTTTACGATTTCATTTTATGTTTTTGTTTACACAATCTGGCTAAAAAGAAAAACCCCTCAAAACATTGTAATTGGTGGGGCCGCAGGTGCCTTACCACCTGTAATCGGCTGGACTATTGCCACAAACTCTCTTTCTTTAGAACCTTTAACATTTTTTTTAATTATCTTTTTTTGGACACCATCGCATTTTTGGGCTTTGAGTCTTTATAAATCTAGTGATTATAAAAAAGCAAAGATACCTATGCTTCCCTTAACTAATGGCGTTGAAAGTACAAAATTAAATATATTCATATACTCTATTATTATGCTACCAGTAATTATTTTGCCTTTTGCAATTGGCTTTGTTAGTTTAGTATTTCTAATCCCATCTTTAATTTTAACATTATATTACAATTTTTTATGTTTTGAGCTTTACAACTATAAAAAAGATAAATTTAATGCGAAAAAAGCAAAATCTATATTTGGATATTCAATTTTATATCTATTTTTGATATTTGTTCTATTTTTAATTGATAAAATTTTATGATGATACCTGATAAAAAAACTAAAAAGAAAAATATTTTAACTGCGATATTAATTTTAGCGTTTATGGTTTTTTTATTTGTTTTTACTTTATACAATGTTGGAGTATTTGATAGACAGATATGATTAAGAAGAAAACTTTAACACCAGTTTTACTAGGAGGAATTTTTTTTCTTATGTTGGGACTCTCTTTCGCTGCGGTTCCACTTTATGATGCATTTTGTAGAATAACTGGATTTGGAGGCACCACTCAAGTATCAAAAGAAGCTCCAAATATTATTTTAGATAAAGTGGTAAGTGTTAGATTTGATACTAATGTAAATAATCTTGAGTGGGATTTTAAAGCTAAAAAAAATGTTATTGATGTAAAGGTTGGTCAAGTCAATAGAATAGAGTTTGAAGTAAAAAATTATGGGGAAGACACGACATATGGTGTCGCAAGTTTTAATGTTTCTCCAGCAAGCTTTGGTAAATATTATAGTAAATTAGGTTGTTTTTGTTTTGAAAAACAGGCTCTTAAAGCTGGAGAGAAGGCTACTTATGTTATGACTTTTTATTTAGATCCTGAGCTTGTAAATGATCCAACTACAAAAAATTTACAGGATGTAACTATGTCGTACACTTTTTTCTCGACAGATTACTATAAACAATCATAATCACGAAAAATGTCAGCTGAAAAAAAACATGATTACCACCTAGTAGACCCAAGTCCTTGGCCTATTTACGTTTCATTTTCTTGTCTAGTTTTAGCAATTGGCACAATCTTTTACATGCACAATGATGTTTCTTGGGGAATGTACTTAGGTTTAGCATTAGTTTTATATGGCGCTTATATGTGGTTCAGAGATGTTGTGATCGAAGCAGAGCATCAAGGACACCATACACCTGTCGTTCAAATTCATCATCGTTACGGAATGACATTGTTCATTGCATCAGAGGTTATGTTTTTTGTAGCATGGTTCTGGGCGTATTTTGATATTAGTTTATTTCCAAATGAATTTGTTGGAAATGTCTGGCCTCCAAAAGATATCGAAACTTTTGATCCTTGGGACATACCATTAATCAACACTCTTGTTTTGTTACTTTCAGGAACTACAGTAACTTGGGCCCATCACTCGTTAATAGAAGGTGACAGAAAGGGATTTATTCAAGGCTTAACTTTGACTGTTATTTTAGGTTTCTTTTTTACTCTACTTCAAGCTTATGAATATCATCATGCAACCTTTAATTATTCTGGTCATATTTATGGTGCAGTATTTTACATGGCAACAGGATTTCATGGTTTTCATGTCATAGTTGGAACAATATTTTTAGCTGTTTGTTTGTGGAGAGGTAAATTAGGCCACTTTACAAAAGATCATCATTTTGGATTTGAGGCCGCTGCATGGTATTGGCACTTTGTTGATGTAGTTTGGTTATTCTTATTTGCAGCTATTTATATTTGGGGAAGTTAATATTTAACTCTTGAAGAATAAGTTTCTATTTTCCGTATTCGTTTA
>QBYD01000004.1 GCA_003282975.1 Pelagibacteraceae bacterium AG-325-C10 | reverse complement strand
ATATATCTATTTTTTATCATTTTAAGATATTCGCTTTTTAAGATTTTAACATTAAATATAAAATATTTTTTTTTTCTTTTTGGATAAACTTTAGATATCAAATCAAAAATTTCTTTATCTCTTTTTAAAGATTTATTTAATCCATTATTCATTAAGTTAAATGTTGGTATTTCATTCGCTTTAGGATCTAAGCTAAAAATTAATATTTTTCCTTTAGGATTTAACTTATTTTTACAAATTATAAGAAGTTTTTTAATTTGTTTTTTTTCTAATAAATGAATTGTTTGTTTAATTAAAATTAAATCAAAAGTAATTTTTGTTTTAGATATAAAAGATAAACCATCAGTTTTTTTAAAAAATATTTTTTTACTTTTGTCTTTATGATCTTCAATATCGATACCAATAGGTTTGTTAATTAGTTTTGTTCTGTCAAATAAATTGGCTATAATTTTTCCTCTACCACACCCAATGTCTAATATTCGAGAATTTCTATTAAGTTTTTTTTGCTTTAGAATAAAATTATTTAATAATCTTATATATTTTTTTGATGATAACCATGTTTTATTATCCCAATTCTTTAATGATGACATAATTCATTATTTTTTAACTGCTTTAAAAATTAATGACAACTAATTCCAAACTTTTTAAGTCTCCAATAATTATATGGCCAAGGTGTTAGAAAGCCTACTAATAGCATTATTGGTACTACCCACCAAGTCAAGATTGCTCCGCCAGTTAATAGATAATCTGTTAAATTCATCATTAATTCCATACTAATCATTGAAATTAAACTCATGCCCACAGCTGTTTTGAGTGCATTTAAAAATGGAAAGTCTTGTCTCATTAATATGAATATTTCAAGAATTATACTTGTTATAAGGCCATTAATAACAGCTAAAATCATAATACCCACTATTGGAAAAGGTATTAGTGATAGTTGAAAAAATAAAATTGTACCTAGATCGCCTATTGCACAGCCTAAGAGACACCAAAAAGTATTTTTTGCACTAACTTTCCAGTTGTGGGTATCATTCCAATCTATTGTAGAGCTCATCTTTAAAATTTGATATTAATATGAAATGATTTTTAAACAAGAATTTGATATTAAATCCTCTACTTATACTTACATAATTGCATCGGCAAAAGGTCGCGAAGCTGTGATTATAGATCCTGTAATAGAAAACGTAGAAAGTTATATAAAAATTCTAAATGAGTTGGACCTCAAACTTGTTAAGGTAATAGATACACATATTCATGCAGATCATGTAACTGGAGCATCCAAGTTACAAAAAGTTACAAGTTGTTCAACACTTATGGGAGAACATAGCCCAGCTGACACGGTTGATATAAAAGTTAAAGATGGTGAGATAATAGATATTGATAATTTAAAAATTAAATCATTATATACACCAGGGCATACTTCGGATAGTTACAGTTTTTTATTAGATAATTATCTTTTCACAGGAGATACTCTTTTAATAAATGGTACTGGTAGAACAGACTTTCAAAATGGAAGTTCTAAAGATGCTTATAACTCTCTATTTAATAATCTTTTAAAATTACCAGAAGAAACATTAGTTTATCCAGGTCATGATTATAATGGTAAGTTTTCAAGTACAATTGGAAATGAAAAAAAATTTAATCCAAGATTACAAGTAAAAAGTGTGGATGAATATGTGGATATTATGTCTAATTTAAACTTAGCAAGACCTAAATTAATTGAAAGTAATGTTAGTAGAAATATTCAACTAGGTGCTAATTAAAAATAAAAAAAACTAATAACCAATAAGAAAATAATCCAGCTAGAATAGTTGAAATTATACTTTTTGAAAAATATCCTACAATAATTGCAATTATAGCAGCAAAGATTTTTGGATCATTTATTTGTACAAATGTTCCATAATCATTAATAAAAATTGCTGGAAAAATTATTGCCGGAAATACTGCGGAAGGAACATATGCCAATACTTCTTTCACTCTGTCACTTAACATTTCTCTTCCTACTAAAGCAATCATAGCCATTCTTGTAAAATAAGTTAATAGACCTGCAATAATTATTGATAGCCAAGTCATTTTTTTAACCTCAATATTAATGAAGCTACAAATAAAGCAATAATTGGTGAAATTATGATGTAAGATTTTAATGGTGCATTAAAAAATAGTAATGAACTAATCCCACAAACTAACATGACAATAACATGATCTAATTTTTTTAAATCTTGAACAACAATTGCAATAAAAGTTAAGGGTATTGTAAATTTGAGACCAAGTTCTTCTGGTACAAAGGACCCTAATATAATTCCTGCCAATGTAGAAATTTGCCAACATGCCCAAAGCGTGCAACCAGCGCCAATTAAATGATAATGTAAATACTCTTCTGACTTGTTACTTTTGAAAAATTTTGCAGACTCGGCAAACGCTTGGTCTACAACTATGTATGAAATAAATAGCTTTTTAATAAGTGATAATTTATTTAAGTACTCTGATAAAACTGCTCCATAAAGTAAATGCCTTGAATTAATTATACCCACAGATGTAACTGCTATTAATGAAGATGCCCCTCCTGATAATAATTGAAGAAATACAATTTGAGATGCTCCACCAAAAATAATAATGGACATTCCATATACTAGATATGGACTAAATCCAAGCTCAACACCGATTGCTCCACAAATAATTCCAAATGGAATTACTGATAACATATGAGGCGCAACATCAAACATGCCTCTAGTAAATAATTTTTTTTTTGAGAGCATTTAATTTTGTTTTATTAAAAACAAACTATATGATCAATATTAATTGGTCTCTTAATTCCAAATTTTTCATCAACCTCATGTTGATGTACATGGTGAGAATGAACAAAGACAGGTATCAATAAATTATTACTAGTTTTTAAAGTATAAATAAAATTGGTTCCTCGAAATCTTCTATCAACTACTTCTAGTTTAAGATTACTTTTATCATCATGTTCAAGATCTTCTGGTTGTAGTAATAATTTTACATTAGATCCCTTTGGGTAATGTTTGATAAAATTTCCTTTTATTGTTCCAAGATCTTTATTTTCTAAACTATTTTCACCTGTAACTTTTGCTGGGATCAAAATTCCTCTATTTAAAAAATTTACCACCTCAACAGAATTAGGAAAGTGATAAACATTATAAGGATCATCAAATTGTTTTACTTGACCATCTAATATAATTGCACATTTGTTACCTAAATAAAAAGCTTCGTAGGAGTCGTGAGTGACAATAATTGTGGAAATTTTTAATTTATTTAATATTTTTTTTAATCTTACTTGAATTTCTTCCTTAAAACTTTGATCCACATTTGATAATGGCTCATCTAATAATAATAAATCAGGTTTTGTCATCAATGATCTTGCAAGTGAAGCTCTTTGAGCTTCGCCAGCGCTAATTTCATGAGGATATTTTTTTAAGATTTTCTTTATATCTAATAATTGAATAATTTCTTTTAAAGAGATTTTTTTATCTTTATTATTTTTGTTTTTTTCAGCTCCTAATAATATATTTTCTTCAATCGTAAAATGAGGGAATAAACTGTTTTCTTGAAAAGAAAGAGAAATATTTCTGTCTTCTGGCTCTACATTAATATTCTTTGAAGACAAAATTTTATCTTTTAATTGAATTGAGCCATTTTTGATTTTCTCTAAACCCGCAATAGTTCTTAAAATTGTTGTTTTTCCAATACCTGATGGCCCAAGGAGACAAATAATGTCTCCCTCATTTTCTATAGATAGAGATGCATTTTTAACTTTAGTTTTGCCACCTATTGTAAAATCAACGTTCTTAATCTCAAAAAAATTTTTATTCATCTTTTTCTCTTAAAATATATTTAGATGTTATCATAATAAAAACTGCTGCAATTAAAATTAAAAATAAAGAAGGTGCTGCTGCAGCTTCTAACATATCTTCAGAAGCAGATATAAAAGCAGTTGTAGCAAAAGTTTCAAAGTTAAATGGTCTTAAGATTAGTGTTATTGGTAATTCTCTAATAATCTCTAAAGATACCAGTATACATACAAATAATAGAGAGTTTCTTAAAAAAGGTACATGAATATTCATGAAAGTCTTTTTTTTTGAGTAACCTAACAAGTATGAACTTTCATCAACTGAAATATTTATTTTTTCATATCCAGATTTAATTCCATTGAATGCTAAAGAGTAAAATCTGACAAAATAGACTACAACTAAACCTAAGACAGAACCAATAAATACTTTTTTAATTGAAAATAAACCAAAGTATTGAAAAATATTTTCATCAAACCAAGCTACAAAAGTGATAAAAGCTACAGCTAAGATCACACCTGGTATTGCATACCCTGATATAGATAACGTGGATAAAATGTTTAAAAATTTATTTTTAGAAACTCTGTTTCCATAATTTGAAATTAAAGAAAATATTATTAAAGTTAAACTGGATAATATAACTAAATAAATTGTATTCATTGAAAGTGTTAATATTGGTAGATCAAATATATTGCTTGGAAATTTAATGGTCCAATATAACATTTGACCTAGGGGAAAGATAAAACTCATAAAAAATATAAAAAAACAAAAAAGAAAAGCTAAAAAAGATTTTCTTCCATAAAGTTTTATTTTTGTTTTTTGCTTAAAACCACCTCTAGTATTAAAATGATATTTTGCATTTTTTCTGGATAAATTTTCTAAAATAAACAAAGCAAAAATAAATACTAAAAGAAAAAAAGATATTCTATTTGCAAATGCTAAATCATCAAATGCAATCCAAGAATTATATATACCAGTTGTTAAAGTATTTATTGAGAAAAAATCAACTGCTCCAAACTCAGCTAATGTTTCCATAGCTACAAGTGATAAACCTGCAATAATTGCAGGTCTGGCTGCAGGTAAAATTAATTTATATAAAGATTTAAATTTTGAAAAACCAAGACTTTTTCCTAAATCAATTAAATTTTGAGATTGATATAAAAAAGATGACCTAGATAAAATATAAACATATGCATATAAAGAAAATGTAATTGAGATTATTGCTCCCAACATTCCATCAAATTTTGGTATATCTTTATTATACTCTCCTTCACCAAATAAATTAGTTAAAATAGTAAAAGCTGTTCCATAGTTTTCAAAAAAAGCCGTTAATGAGAAAGCATAAATATAAGGTGGCACAGCAAAAGATAATATTAATGCCCATTTAAAAAAATTACTGAAGGGAAAAGTGTAAAATGACACTAAATAAGCAGTTAAAGTGCCAATTAAAAAAGTTAAAATTAATACACTTACTAATAAAACAAATGAGTTAAAAATATATTCTATTAGAAAAGTATTCTTTAAAATTTCATAATAATTTGATGTTGTTTCAAAAAAACTAAAAAAAACTGTAACAATTGGAATCAACACGCCTACTGAAACCAGCAAAGATGACAGAAACCAAATATTAGAACTCTTAAACATAAGTGGGTTATAATATAAAATACCTTTTTTTATATAAATATGCTAACAAAAGGCAAAAATTAATGATTTTTAGGATTTTTTAGTGCTCAAAACTAAGTTTAGGAAAGGGTAAAGATCCTAAGGAGAAAGATTTGAGCACAATCTTCAAAAAGAAAATTTAATCAATATTTAAACGGGGTAAGGATATTTAAAACCTCTTCGTCTTTTATATCTGATAATTTTCTATTATTTATTTCACTTTTCATTCTTTCACACTCTGACGAGCATGGTTCACATGTTATCTGACCCTCAAGTGAACCGCTCGTAACAGAAGAATTACTTAAACGGAAGTTAAATAAATTCTTTTTCACAGTTGTTTACTTCCAACCTGCTGCGGTCATTACTTCTAACGCAGCTGCTTGGTTTTTTCCATAACTAGAAACTTTTGTAGTTAGATCTTGGTTAAAATCTAATCCTAAATTGTTTACTACTAATGGATTTGGTGAAACTCCACCTATCATTGGAAACTCAAAAGTATTATTTGTAAAATGTTCTTGAGCTTCTGGTGATAGTAAATAATCAACTAGAGCTATTGCATTTGCTTTGTTAGGCGCACCTTTTACTAAAGCAGCACAACTAATATTCATATGTGTTCCTCTGCCTTGTTGATTAGGGAAAAACGCTTTAACTTTTTTAGCAGCTGCTTGTTGTTCTGCACCTTTTTTACCAGATAACATAAGTGCTAAGTAATAAGTATTTGCAACTGCAATATCTGCTTCACCAGCAGCTACTGCCATAATTTGAGCTCTATCGTTTCCTTTAGAGTCTCTTGCCATGTTTGCAACAACACCTTTAGCCCATTCACGTGTAGCTACTTTTCCATTATTCTCAATTAATGATGCTACTAATGATTTGTTATAAATGTTGCTTGATTTTCTTATTACTAATCTACCTTTCCATTTTGGATCAGCTAGACCTTCATAAGACATTCCAGATAATTCAGCACCTGTTACTCTTTCAGGAGAGTAATAGATAATTCTAGCTCTTTTTGCTACACCTACCCAATGAGTTGTTCTGAAGTTTTTTGGAACTGATGATTTAATTGTTGGAGATACTAGTCCCTTCTGTGTCATTCCTTTAGCTTGGAAAGCACCACATCTACCAGCATCAGCAGTAATATAAAGATCAGCAGAAGAATCGGCTCCTTCTTCGATCATTCTTTTTTCAAGAGCGCCTGATTTGCCGTTAATTAAATTTACTTTAATTCCAGTTTTCTTTGTAAACTTATTATAAAGCTCAGCGTCTGCTTTATAGTGTCTTGCATTAAAAATATTTACTTCAGCTGCAACAGCAAAAGCTGATACAAATAAAGTCGAAATTAATGCTATAATTGATATTTTTCTCATATTATCCTTAATTTATATTGTTAATTTGCGAATGAGAATTATTCTCAATGCGAATGATTATCAATCGCATATATTGTCGCAGTTGTAAATATAATTATTAGATAAATTTAAAACTATTGAAGTAAAAAGTTATTATTTCCAATCACCTATTTTACTGAATAAAAAGTTCCTAAAAGCTTGAACTCTTGCAGTATTTTTAAGTGACTGAGGATATACAAAATGGGCTTCAGTAATTGGACCTTCAGATTTTGGTAATACTTTAATTACATTGTTAGAATTTGAAACTAAATATTCTGGTAAAGCAGCTAAGCCTACCCCTGTCTCTACTGCTAAAAGTAAACCCATAACACTATTCACTTTCATTACTGTTTTTCTTTTTTTACCGTCATGCATTCCAAGTTTCAAAGCCCAATCAGGATTATATACTGGTGAAGGAGCTCCCTTGCCAAAAGAAATGAAATTATGTTTGTTTAAATCACTGATTGTTTTAGGCATTCCAAATTTTTCTAAGTATTTATTTGAACCATAAATATAATATTTAATATCAACTAGTTTTTTTTGAATATAATTCAGTTGTTTTGGTCTTCTCATGAATATACCAATATCGGCTTGGCGTGTGCTTAAATCTAATTCTTTGTCATCAAAAACTAATTCAATTTCAATTTCAGGATTAAGTCTCATAAATTCTTGAATTCTTGGAGTTAACCAGTGAGTTCCGAAACTTCTAACAGTTGTAATTGTTAATTTTCCAGTTGGTTTATTTTTTTGATCGCCTAATGATGTTTCAACCTCTTTAAGTTTACTGATAACTTCATGTGCAGTTTTAAAAACATACTCACCGTTTTCTGTAAGAGTTAAACCTCTTGCATGTCTTTCAAATAATTGAACTTTTAAATCTTGTTCGAGTGATTGTATTTGTCTACTGATTGCTGATTGGCTTAAATTTAAATTAATTGTAGCGTTTGTAAAGCTACCCGCTTCTGCAACTGCATGAAAAATTTTTAATTTATCCCAATCCATTACTTATTCAGGTTGATGATATATCTACCTGAAGTTTCACCCTTTAACATTTTGCCATAGATATTACTTAAATCATCTAGGCTAATTTCTTTTACTGATTTTTCTAATAATTCAAAATCTATTAATTTTGATGCTTCGTTCCATAAAAATTGTCTTCTAGGTAAAGACGCAGTTACAGAATTAATTCCCCATAATTTAACACCTCTAATAATAAATGGCATAACAGTTGTATTTAATTTTATTCCAGCTGCATTTCCGCATGTAGAAACTATTCCACCATCTTTTGTTTGAGATAAAATATTTTCTAAAACATTGCCACCAACAGTATCTACTGCACCATCCCACAATCCTTTGTCTAATGGTCTGGCCTCTTTAGTTAATTCACTAGTGTTTATGATGTTTTTTGCACCTATTGATTTTAAATAATCAGCATTAGTATCTTTTCCTGTAACAGCTGTTACATTGCAACCAAGTTTATTAAGTATCATTACACTCATACTACCAACACCACCTGAAGCTCCGCTTACAATTACATTTTCAACTTTTTCCCCCAATAACAATTCTTCTCTAGTTGTTTTGGTTGTAAATGAACTTTGTAAAGCAGTAAATCCAGCTGTTCCCATTATCATTGCTTGTTTTAAAGATAGATTTTTTGGTTTTTTAACTAGAAATTCACCTTTTACTTTTGCGTATTGAGAATAGCCTCCAAAATAAATTTCTCCCACTCTCCAACCTGTTAAAATAACTTCATCACCTACCTTAAAATTTTTATTTGCACTCTCTTCAACTGTTCCAGAAAAATCTATGCCAGGTATATGAGGAAATTCTTTAACTAATCTTGCGCCATTCTTTAATATAAGAGCATCTTTATAATTAAGTCCTGAAAATTCAACTTTTACAGTAACATCTCCATGTTTTAAAAAACTTTTATCAATTGATTTGACTTCTCTTGTAAAATTTTCGCCGTCTTGATTAAGGATTAATGCTTTAAAATGATCTGACACTTTAGTCTTTTGCTATACTAATAAATCTTAAATACCTATTTTGATAACTAAGATCCTCTTTAAACTGACCTAAGTAATAATTAGTAACAGTAGATGCTTGTTCTTTTTTAATACCTCTCATAGTCATACATTGATGTGTAGAGTCAATTGTTACTGCTACACCCTTTGCATCCAATGATTCCATTAAAGTTTTTGCAATTTGCATAGTAAGTCTTTCTTGAGTTTGTAATCTTTTTGAAAATACCTCGACAACTCTTGCAAGTTTACTTAAACCGACAACTCTTTCTTTTGGAATATAAGCAACATGAGCTTTACCAATGATTGGAGCCATATGATGTTCGCAATGACTTTGCACAGATATATTTTTTTGTATAACCATATCATCGTATCCGTCAACATCACCAAAAGTTTTATCTAAAATTTTGTTAGGGTCTTCTTTATAACCTGCGAAATATTCCTTAAATGCTTTAACTACTCTTTTTGGAGTTTCTAACAATCCCTCACGCTTAGGATCTTCACCCATCCAAGCTAGAAGAATTTTGATAGCCTCTTCAGCCTCCTTATCTGAGACATTATTTGGGTCTATAATTTTGCTGTCATTATCTTTTACTAATTTCATAGCGCCTTTTTATACAGTAATTACTTAATTTTAAAATATTTAATATGTTCAAATATATGCTAAATAATCACATCATATGTTCAAAAAAAGAGAAAATGTGGAGGAAATTGAGGAAGGAAACTTACTTTCTCCTAAATTTGATAATGATGGCTTAATTCCAGTAATAACTATGTGTTATAAAACAAAAGATATATTGATGCATGGATATATGAATGTTGAAGCTTTTAAAAAAACGATTGAAACTAAAGAAGCTCATTATTTCAGTAGATCTAGAAAAGCTATTTGGCACAAAGGTAAAACCAGCGGATTTACTCAAAAAGTAACTGAACTAAGAATTGATGATGATCAAGACTCAATATGGATGACTGTTGATATAGGTGATGGTGCAAGTTGTCATGTAGGATATAGATCTTGTTTTTATAGATCAATTCCAATTGGACCAATTGATAATGGTCGAAAAATTGAAATGGAATTTTTAGAAAAAGAAAAAAAATTTGATCCAGAAGAAGTATATAAAGGACAACCAAATCCTACAAAAATTTAAATGAGTGAAAAACAAAAAAATGTTCTAGGTGAAGATCTAGAAGAATGCTCTAATGATCCTTTAACTGGATGGTATCGAGATGGATGTTGCAATACTGACGAAAACGATCATGGTGTGCATACTGTATGTGCAAAAGTTACAACAGAATTTTTAGAATGGTTAAAAGAAGCAGGTAATGATTTAATAACTCCTCATCCTGAATTTGGATTCCCAGGTTTAAAAGATGGAGATGGTTGGTGTGTATGTGCTATGTGGTATGCAAGAGCAGTTGAAGCTGGAAAAGGTTGTCCAATATTTTTAAAGAGAACTCACAAAAATACACTTAAGCATTTGCCAATTGAAAAATTAAAAAAGTTTGCAATAGATCTATCTTAATCTACATATTTCCGTATTTAGGACCGCCACTTCCCTCTGGTGTTACCCAAGTAATATTTTGTGAAGGCTCTTTAATATCGCAAGTTTTACAGTGAATACAATTTTGAGAATTAATTACAAATTTATTTACATTATTTTCTTTTTGAACCTCATAAACACCTGCTGGACAATATCTTTGAGCAGGTTCATCAAATTTTTCTAAAGTGTAACTAATTGGTAAATTTGGATCCTTAAGTTTTAAATGAACAGGCTGATTATCTTCATGGTTAGTTCCAGTAAGATATACCGAACTAGTTTTATCAAATGTTATGACGTTATCATATTTTGGATATTCTATTTTGGGCATTTCATTTGCTGGTTTTAAAGTTTCATGATCTGCGTGTTTATGTTTAAGGGTAAATGGTAACTTTCCTTTAAATAAAATTTGGTCAATTCCTGTAAATATAATACCAAGAATTAAACCCCAGCTGAAACTAGGTTTGACATTTCGTGCAGCATGAAGCTCTTTATATACCCAACTATTTTTAAATTTTTCTTCGTAATTAGATAAATCTTTATTTTCTTTAATATATTTAATTATAGTTTCAGCTGCAATCATTCCACTTTTCATTGCAGTATGTGAACCTTTTATTTTAGGCATATTTAAGGTTCCAGCATCACATCCAACCAATAGTGCGCCTGGCATATACATTTTAGGAAGACTTTGTATTCCTCCCTCAATTAATGCTCTGGCACCATATGAAATTCTTTTTCCTCCAGAAATTATCTTTCTAATTGCTGGATGAGTTTTAAATCTTTGAAATTCATCAAATGGAGATAGGTGAGGATTTTTATAATCTAATCCAATGACATAACCTAAGAAAACTTGTTTATTTTCTGCATGATACATAAAGCTTCCGCCATAAGTATTATTATCTAAAGGCCATCCAGCAGTATGCATTACCATTCCCTCTTCATGGTTTTTTTCTTCTACTTCCCAAATTTCTTTAAAACCAATTCCGTATTGTTGCGGATCTTTGCCGTCTGAAAGATTAAATTTTTCAATTAATTGCTTTCCTAAATGGCCCCTGCACCCTTCAGCAAACACAGTAACCTTACCTAATAATTCTATCCCAGGTTCAAAACTATCTTTTTGATTACCTTCTTTATCTATTCCCATATCTTGAGTTGCAACACCTTTAACTGAACCATCATCATTGTATAAAATTTCACTTGCAGGAAATCCTGGAAAAATTTCAACACCTAATGCCTCTGCTTGTTCTGCGAGCCATCTACATAAATTTGCTAAACTAATAATATAATTATTATGATTTTGTTGGACTGCTGGAAGCAACCATGTAGGCCAACTCAATGATTTAGTTTTTCCTAAAAATAAAAATTTTTCTTTTGAAACTTTTGTTTTTATGGGTGAGTTAAGCTCTTTCCAATTAGGAAGAAGTTCATCTAACGCTCTAGTTTCAAAAACATTGCCGCTAAGAATATGAGCTCCAATTTCTGAAGCTTTCTCGAGTAAACAAACATTCAATTCTGAATCTAATTGTTTTAATCTAATCGCTGTGGCTAAACCTGAAGGACCACCTCCAATAATAACCACGTCATACTCCATCGACTCTCTACCCATGTGGTATTTTTATCTTTAAGAATTATTTTTGTATAGTGTTTAATTTGTTCAGTTCTTCTAAAAACTGAGGAAGAGCCTCAAATAAGTCTGCCTCTAAACCATAATCTGCGACACTAAAAATTGGTGCTTCACCATCTTTATTAATAGCAACAATCACTTTACTTTCTTTCATACCAGCTAAATGTTGGATTGCACCTGAAATTCCTACTGCAATATATAAATCTGGAACAACAACTTTACCTGTTTGGCCTACCTGATGATCGTTACTAATGTAACCAGCATCTACAGCAGCTCTTGATGCACCTATTGCTGCATTTAACTTATCTGCAACTGCCGTAATTAGTTTAAAATTATCTCCATTTTGCATTCCTCTTCCACCTGAAACAACAACTCTGGCAGTGCCAAGTTCTGGTCTATCTGATTTAATTTCTTCCCTATTTACAAATTTTGTTAAAGAAAACTCTTCATCTGCATCAATATTTTCTACTGGCGCAGAACCTCCTGAACTTGCGCAAGCCTCAAAAGAAGTTGGTCTAATAGTTACACATTTCTTAGGATCTGAGCTTTTAACCGTTGCAAAAGCATTTCCAGCGTAAATTGGTCTTACAAAAGTATCTGCAGACTCGACTTTAGTAATATCACTTATTTGTGAAGTATCTAATTTAGCAGCAACACGTGGCATTAAATTTTTTCCAAATGTATTGGCGGAACAAACAATGTGTGAGTAGCTTTCTGCAAGTTTTATTATTACAGGAGCAAAATTTTCAGCTATAAAATTTTCGTAATGGGGAGCATCAACTGTAATTACTTTTTTTACAAGAGGTAATTCAGAAGCTGCTTTTGCAGCATCTCCACAACTATTACCAATAATTAAAGCGTGAACATCGCCATCTATCTGGGAGGCGGCAGTTACAGCATTTAAAGTAAAAGCTTTTAATTCTTTATTATTATGTTCTGCTATTAATAATACTGACATTATATTACTTTAGCCTCATTTTTTAATTTTTGAACCAATTCTGCAACACTAGCTACTTTGATACCTGCTTTTCGTTGAGGAGGTTCTTCTACTTTTATTTGTTGAACTCTTGGATTTATATCTACACCTAAATCAGAAGCAATCAATTGCTCTATAGGTTTTTTCTTTGCTTTCATAATATTGGGTAAAGAAGCATATCTAGGTTCATTTAATCTTAAATCGCAAGTTACTATTGCAGGAGTATTAATTTCAATAGTTTCTAAACCTTCATCAATTTCTCTTGTAACTTTTAATTTTCCCTCTTCTACATTTATTTTTGATGCAAATGTGGCTTGTGGCCAATCTAATAACGCGCTTAACATCTGTCCTGTTTGATTACAATCATCATCTATAGCTTGTTTTCCCATAAATACTAAATCAGGTTTTTCTTTTTCGACTATTTTTTGTAATATTTTTGAAACTGCTAATGGCTCAATAATACCATCTGCCTTAACATGTATCCCTCTATCAGCGCCTACAGCTAATGCTTTTCTTACAGTTTCTTGAGATTTTTCCTCACCAACAGTTATGGCAATAACTTCAGTAGCCTTTCCAGCTTCTTTAATCTTTACTGCCTCTTCAATAGCATTATCGTCTGGTGGATTAGTTGACATCTTAACGTTTTCAGTAACTATTCCTGAGCCGTCTTCTTTGACTCTTATTTGAACATTGTAATCAATTACTCTTTTTACAGCGACTAATATTTTCATTAAGCTCTTAATAAATTATTTTCAGAATCATACGGACTCTCTTCAATTACAGTAGCGTCGTACATTTCTCCTAAAATATCAACTTGTAATTTGTCGCCTACGTTTGAAAAGTCTGGTTTGACCATTGCTAAAGCTATTGATTTATCTAACCTGAAACCAAATTCACCACCTGTTGCTCTACCTACAACTTTGTTATCTTTGTATATAGGGTTATTTCCTAATACATCTGCATCTTTTGTGTTGTGAACTTCTAAAGTTACTAGTTTATTATCAAATCCCTTTTCTCTCCACTTGTTGAGAGCTTCTAAGCCTATGAAATTTCCTTTATTAGGGTGAACAAACCTATCTAAACCAGATTCATAAGGTGAATACTCAATAGATAGCTCTGTACCAACTAGTTTATATGATTTTTCTAATCTTAAACTATTCATTGCTCTTATACCGAAAGGTTTAATACCCAAATCTTGTCCTGCTTCCATTAATTTATCAAATATATGATTTTGATATTCAATTGGATGATGTAATTCCCAACCTAACTCTCCAACAAAATTTACTCTCATTGCATTAACTGGCGCATACCCTACGTCAACTTTTTTTGCAGTTAACCATTTAAAATTTTCATTAGAAAAGTCATCTGTTGAAACTTTTTGCATCAATTCTCTTGCTTTTGGTCCAGCCAACACTAATACACCCGTACTATTTGTTAAATCTTCAAATATCACTGATCCATCTGTTGGCATCCATTTTTGTATCCAATCATGATCTAGTCTTAAATTGGATCCTGCAGATACTAAGTAATAACTATTTTCTGCCTCTTTCATAATTGTGAATTCAGAGTGAACACCGCCTTTTGTATTAAGAGCATGACATAAATTAATTCTCCCAATTTTCTTTGGTAGTTTGTTTGCAACCAAATAATCCAGGAACTCCTCTGATTTAGGTCCTTTTATTCTACATTTAGCAAATGCAGTCATATCTAATAACCCAACATTTTTTTTTACATTCTCGCATTCTTTTTTAATTGCGTCGAACCATTTAGATCGTCTAAATGACCAATCATCTTTTTGTTCCATTCCATCAGTTGCAAAAAAATTAGGCCTCTCCCAACCAAATTTTTGTCCAAATACTGCTCCAAGGTTTTTCATCCTTTCATAACATGGTGCTGTTCTCAATGGTCTTGCAGCTGGTCTCTCTTCGTCAGGATAGTGAGTGATAAATACATGGCTATAAGCCTCTTCATTTTTTGCTTTTAGATAAGATTTTGTAGCATAATTTCCATATCGTCTTGGTTCAACTCCTAGCATATCTATAGTAGGTTCACCATCTACTATCCACTCTGCAAGTTGCCATCCAGCTCCACCTGCAGCTGTGATACCAAAACTATGTCCTTCATTTATCCAAAAATTTTTTAATCCCCAAGCTGGTCCAACTATTGGATTACCATCTGGGGTGTAACAGATCGCTCCGTTATAAACTTTTTTTACACCAACCTCACCAAAAGCAGGCACTCGATGAATTGCACCTTCAATATGTGGGGCTAACCTATCTAAATCCTCTTGGAATAATTCATATTCAGAATTTTTTGAAGGTCCTTCGACATAACAAGCTGGGGCACCATCTTCATATGGTCCTAAAATTAATCCTCCAGCTTCTTCTCTCATGTACCATCTACTATCACTATCTCTAAGCACACCCATTTCTGGTAAGCCATCTTTTTTTCTTTTTTGAATTTCAGGATGAGGTTCAGTTACAATATACTGATGCTCAACTGGTATAACCGGTATGTCTAGTCCAACCATCTCTCCTGTTTGTCTTGCGAAATTTCCTGAACAAGAAATAATATGCTCACACTCAATTGATCCTTTATCAGTTTCAACTACCCAGCCATCTTTAGTTTGTTTCATAGAAAGTACAGTTGTGTTTCTATAAATTTCAGCTCCCATATTTCTTGCACCGGTAGCCATTGCTTGTGTTAAATCTGCTGGCTGAATATATCCATCTTCTGGATGTTGAATTGCACCAACTAAATCATCTGTATGACATAGAGGCCAAATTTCTTTAACTTGCTGAGGTGTTAAAAATTTTACATCAACACCTATTGTTTGTGCAACGCCAGCGTATTGATGGTATTCATCCATTCTATCTTTTGTACTTGCTAATCGAATATTTGATACAACACTAAAGCCTACATTTTGACCAGTTTCCTCTTCTAATTTTTTATAAAGATCAACAGCGTATTTATGAAGTTGTCCAACAGAATAACTCATATTAAACAATGGTAACAATCCTGCAGCGTGCCATGTTGAGCCTGAAGTTAATTCTTTACGTTCTACAAGGACTACATCTGACCATCCTTTTTTTGCTAAATGGTAAAGCGCACTTACTCCTACTACTCCACCTCCGACTACTACAACTTTAGTTTTTGTTTTCATGAGCAATTCCTACTAAATTTTTTTAAAAAACGAAACAAAATTGTATATGTGGATAATTAAATTGAACTACCAAGTGGGATAGGATTTGACACCATTGTGGTCAACCAACAGTCTTTAAGAGCACCATCCTCTATGTATTTTTCTACTTGCCAATTGAACTTATGGTAAATCTTATTCTTATCTAAAATAATTACTTCAAATTGAGCCCAATTATCGCTACTTCCAAGCTTAGTTATTGTGTGACTTAAATGATCAATCATCATTTGGTAAGAGTCCCCTTTCAGCATTCTTTTAAAATTAGGCAAAGGTCCTGTTACTTTCTTGTTATTTGGATGAGCGAAATTCCAAGTTTGTTCAATTCCACTATCTTTAAAATTTAGATCATTTTTTTGAAGCCCAGCAAGCTGAATTTTAACAACCTCAGAAGGTAAAATACTTTCATTAGGCTCTAATAAGTCAGCATTGGAAATTGAGGTGCAAAATAGAATAATTATTAAAATATTTAATTTTGTTTTTAAGATTTTTAACATTTTTTTAATGAATATTGGTACAGCAAAATATTCCCTTAATATAACATGCGTGATGACGCATATATTTAATATTCCCTTATATTTTTGTTATTATTCTGATGTTTTGTACTTGCTATTATTAATTATAAATACAAATAGAATAGGTAAAATTAAAGTTAATAGTGTTACAACAATTAATAAAATACCGAGCTCAGAATAATCTGCTGTTGTTTGGATATCTCCACTTACTTTATCTTTTACTTCTCTTGTGACTACAAATATTTGATTTAAATACTTTGTTAACAAGGCACTCGCTGATAGTGCAAGATTTGTAAACGATGCAAAAACTGCAAAAAAAGTTGCTTTCAGATGAGATGGAGCATTTTTTGCTATCCAAGCTAACAATGGTATCATAGAGACTTGTCCCAAGGGTGATTCTAAAGCAGTGTTAATGATTGCAATAAATTTTGCATCTACAACACCACTCGTCAAAGAAGATGTCCAATTATGAAAACCATAATACATTCCAATACTTGGTAAAAATAAAATTGATCCTGCAATACTTAAAACAACTATTATTTTAGCAATTGAATTATTAGCCATAAATGGTCGAAGCAATACAATACCAGCTAGAGTTAAGATGGATGCTAAAAGAGATAAAACTGAGAAGAATTGTTCATTAAATTTAAGTACATCTATTTCGAACCAAGAAAGTCCTGGGCCTGGGCCTGGCATTGCTCTAAATATAAATATAATTACAGCGGTTCCAACAATTGTTAATCTCAAGTTTTCAGGTAACTCTTTAATAAGTTTAAACATTAAAAATAAAATTATTATTACCGAACCAACAAAAACGATTTCTTGTGCAAATGGAACTTTAAATGAGCCAATTGATAACGTAAAAATAACAAAAATTAAACTACCCCCTAATATCCACCAATTTATTTTTGTTTTTTCTGATCCTCTCTCATCTTTAAAGGTCAAGCCTTGTAATTTTAGAATTTTTATTTTTTTATTTTTTAAATATTTTGCTAGTCCAACACCTAAAATAGACACAAATGGTATTATTAAAGCATAAATATAAATGGAGCCATACAGTTGAATTTTATTCGCTTGATCTAAATTTTCTACATCTCTGAATAAAATTACATTCACTAAAGCAACTAGAACTGTACCACCAATTATTGCAAAACGACCTAATGTCTGCATTGTTGTATGCATTGTTTTGATTTGATCTTTACTGTAGTCATTTCCTTCATCATCATTCAAAGGAACTGCTTCAACTGTCATTGCATCAGCAACAACATCCTGAACTACATATCCAACTGGAGCCAAAATTACACTAATTACAAACCAGGTTTCTACTGAAAATATTTGGGCCATATCTTCAGTGTGTATAATTAGACCGTACATAATTATTAAACTAATGGCTATTAAGGATGCACCAACATAAACCATGTAATTTTTTCTTTCCCAGATAAGATCAACCAAATGACCTAAAGGCATTTTTAAAGCCCACGGAATTCCAGCCCAAAATCCTAACCCTGCTAAAAATGCAGCAGATAAATTTAAATAATCTTTAACAAAAAAAGTTCCTACAATGCCTGTAAGTCCAGAAATTCCTGCTGCCAAATACACCATTAACGGTGGAAGATAAGTCCATTTAAACTGACGACCTAAGTCTAAAAAAGTATCATCTAAAAATTTAAATATTTTTTTCATGATGTTATTGATCTTATTTTACAATAACTTAAATTTTAAGATCAAGTCTAGGTTTCCAGAATGGTCTAAATAGCTCAATTTTTGGACATCTATTCATTACTACCTTAAGACCAGCTTCTTCTGCTAATTTTGCAGCCTCATGATCAACAACACCAATTTGTCCCCATAAAACTTTAGCATTAATAGCTATAGCTTCTTCTGCAATAGCGTAAAGATCTTCAGGTTTTCTAAAAACTTCTACCATATCTATAGGTCTATCAATTGCTTTTAAATCTGGATAAACTTTTAAACCTCTTATATCAGTTATACCAGGACGTGGATTCACTGGAATCATATCATAACCTGTCTCATGCAAAACTCTAAGTACACCATAACTAAATTTTGTTTTATCAGGACTTGCCCCAACCATTGCGATTGTTTTTACTGAACTAAGTATATTTCTTAAATATTCATCTGAGTAAGGCTCTTTATGATTCATAAATGTTATTTTTTTTTATTTTTTTGAGTAGCAATATCAGCTTTTAGCTCATGCGGTGCAAGTGGGTCAAGAAAAGGATTTCTATAGAGCTTATCATGACTTTCAACTCCAATTTCAATAGTGCAATCTGTTTTTGGTCTTGCAACACATAAGATTATATATCCATTATTTATTTGACGGTTATTAAGTGCTACTTGTGAACGTTGGTCTATTTCACCTTCAATTAATTTAGCTGCACAAGTAATACATCCTCCGTATTGACAACCATAAGGTAAATCCACGCCTTGTTCTCTCAATTCTTGAAGTAAAGACATTCGTCCAGAAACTTTATAAACACTATTACCTCGATTTGCGATTGTGATCTGCATTAAAGCCAAATATCGCTTGTACAATCTCCACCTGGGTACCTACTTTCGTGACACCTGCTTGGACCGTTTGGTTCTTTACCAAAATCAACTATAAAATCTTTATTAATTTTCATGCCGCCATTTTCAATATCACAATCTATCATTATCATAGCTCCACCTTGTGTACGTATTTCAGGATAGAATTGATTGTCCCAAGTAGAAAACAATGACGTTGTGACATACATACGTTTACCATCTAACGATAACTGATACATTTGTGGACCACCAGCAATCTTCACACCATTAACAACGGGTGCTTTACCTAAAAGACCACCCATCCATACTTGGCCGGTTAACTTTGGGTTATGGGGATCTGAAATATCATACTGTCTCATATCTCCATGTAGCCAGTTGTTGAGATAAAGATATTTATCATCCATTGATACAAGGATGGCCGACATAACTCCAGGTACTGGGATTGGCCAATCTGGATGTGGCTCGTTTTCTATATCTATGATTTTTTCCCATTCCCATTTTCCTTCTTTTGATTTCCAAAAATGAATTACATTTGCGCTTAGGGCTGCTCCACAAAAACCATGACTACTATCAGGGTTGTGCATAAATTTAACTTCCAAAGGTATTAAACCGTCTTCTCCTAGATACATTGTTTCAACTGGCTCTTTCTTTTTAAAATCCCAGATATGTAATCTACGTCCATATTTTAAATGACCGACTTCTTCTAAATCAAAACCTGGCATAAATGTATTTGGCGCTGCCCACTCTGAACTTACCATCACATTATGACGTGGCTGATACCAAAAATCGTAACTAAATGGTATATCTCCCATAGAATTTTCCCATCTCCCAACGATTTCAAAATCTTTGTTTAGATGTAAATATCCACCTGGTGCTTCTCCTCTTGCATTACCCAAAAAAGAAATAATTATTTCAGAGCCTAAACAGTGAACTGTATGAGGACCTGATAAATTAGTTTTAGATTTAATTTCTGCACCTTCAATAATTTTATGAATTCTTGGTGCAAATGGGTCTGTTGCAGTATCAATTACATGAATATTATTAGATCTTACACCTGGAACTAAAAGATATTTTCTACTCATACCTTCATCACCATGACATGAAGAACAAGCATTCCACCCCATATGATGTAATTCATCTCCTATACCTGGCATTTCAAGTCGATGGATAACTTTTGAATATGTGGGACTGTCTGGATCAACATCAATAGTTGCAAGATAATCTGGTTTTTGAATTCCAGTTCCCGTGTAAATAGCTATTGTATATAAAAGTTTTTCACTTGGTGCTCTTATTGCTTCGGTTGGGCTGGCATACCCAGGACCACAACATGCTTTTTTTTCATTTATAATATTATTCATAATTATTTATTTTTATTTATTTGTTCTTCACAAAACTTTTTTGCTTCTTTTAAATCTGTTATTTTTGACTCAGATAATTTTTGACTACCTGCAAGACATGCGTCTACAGCTCTTTTAAAATTATGATCATTAAAACTTAAAATAAAAAACATTCCTGCAATTATAAAAATAATGATAAAAAAATTTTTTTTATTAAGCATTATTTATTTTTCCACTTTGGTTTTCTTTTTTCTAAGAAAGCTGAAATTCCTTCTTTTGCATCCATTGCCATCATATTAATTGTCATCATTTTACTTGTATATGCGTAAGCTTTAGCTAAAGGCATCTCTAATTGTTTATAAAAAGCTTGTTTTCCAATTTTAATTGTTAGATTTGATTTTGATGCAATAAGTTTTGCAACTTTTAAAACTTCAGAATTTAATTTTGATACAGCAAAATAATCATTAATAAGACTTATTTCTTTTGCATAATTTGCGCTTATAGGTTCGCCGGTTAACAACATTTTCATCATAGGCTTTCTATTAATTTTTCTACTTACGGCAACCATTGGAGTACTACAGAACAAACCAATATTTACTCCTGGAGTAGCAAATAAAGCTTCTTTAGTACTATACGCTAGATCACAACTAGCAACTAGCTGACATCCTGCAGCAAAAGCTGCTCCATGTACTTTAGCAATAACTGGTTTCCTTCCTTCAACAATTTGAAGCATTACTTTTGAGCAAAGATTGAATAATTTTTGATATTTTTCTTTTTTTTTAAGTCCTCTTACTTCTTTTAAATTGTGACCTGCGCTAAAACCTTTGCCAGCACCCTCCAAAATTATAACTTTAACATTTTTATCAGCATCTAATTTTTTTAAATTCTTTAATAAATCAGAAAGATTTTTAAATGATAAGGAATTATAAGTTTGCGGCTCATCAATAATTATTGATGATATTTCTTTGTTGATTTTTTTTATTTTAATATTGCTTAACATTTAATCAGTTAAACCATCGGATCTTGCTTGATTTCTTTCTATGTGAATTGGTAAAACTTTACCATATATAGCTTTTGAATGTTCCGGGGTATTAACTCTCCATGGGTCTAATACATATGCTGGTATACACATATATCTTGATTTTTTACCCTGAACTTTTGTTACTCTATGAAGTGTAAATCTACCTTTGAATATTTGTAAATCACCTGGTTCTAACTTTAATTGTTTAACTCTTGTCCTGTCTCCACTTAAAACTTTTTTAACTTCCTCGAAATTTTCATTTCCTGGCTCTCTTATATTTGGACAATATTCAAAAATTCCCCCATTTTCAGGTTTCTGGATCATTAAACTTAAAGTAAATTCACAGCTATCAAAATGCCATGGAAGAATTCCTTCAGGTTTCATTACATTGTATGCATGACAAGCTAATGGATCTGCCCATCTATATATTGGTGAAACACCAAGACAAGCAGATACAAATTTCAAAAGTTCTTCAGTTTCATAAAGATATTTCATTTCAGAACTTTTTTGAAAACAATCAGAATTTAAATATCCATTATATCTTTCCATAAAATTTCTCTTAGGATGTTCTTTGGGTAAAGATGGATCATCTTTAGCATATAAGTATGCATTAATTTTTTCTTTAGACATATAAACTTCATCAAGTTGCTTTTCTAATTCTAAATTCATTGTTTCTAAGGACTTGGGTAAAATAAAATTTGGTATCGTAGAACAACTATCTTCATCTAATTCTTTTTTACATTTCTTAATTAAATTTTTTATAATTGGAGAATCTAAATCATGGATAGGATATTTTTCTAGATCAACAATAGTTTTAAGTCTGTCATTCATAAATTTTACTCTAATTTACCTTCTTCTCTCATTTTAGCTCTAATTTTTGTGGCTGAAATTTCTTGAATTTCTTTTGAAAGTTCAATTTCTTCAATTTTATAACCAACTCCTCTACCGTAACAAATATTAGTAATGTTTGGAACCATCATAATTTTAAATTGTCCTTCAAATTCTGGATTTAATCTATCTTCAATATTTTTTTTTACAGTTTCAAAATCAAACGGATTGTCGTCAACTCCTTTAACATCTCTTATTTGAATGCATACCTGACCAGTTTTTTTTATTATTTCTTTAAATAAAGTATAATGACCGTCATGAAATGGCTGCCATCTTCCTAACATTTGAGCTGTTGGTTTTTTATTATCCCAATTATATGACATGATTTTACCCCTTATTTTAAATTATATCTTTAAGTATTTTTGGTGCCCAATTTTTAGCATCTTGTGTAGTTACATGAAAGTCAAACTTATCTGGTTTGACAAACATTTTGTTAGTATCATCAAACCTTCCTTCTTTAATAGTATCTACCCATATAATATAATCAGCAGGAAATAAGCTTCTCGCTTCTGGTGTTGGGCAAATAAAATCTACTACAACATTAAACCCTTGCTCTTTTAATTTTAAAGCAAAATCGGACATTCTTTTAGCTTGTCTCTTTCTTCCCTCTTCAGAAAAATCCCAATCATTTGCTTCTTTTCTAACTTCATCTGCATTTAATCTTTTTGCATTTAATAGAGGCGCTAGTTGTTCTGCTAAAGTTGTTTTTCCTGAGCCCGGTAGACCCATTATTAAAATTATTTTCATTAGATATCTTCTAACGGATGATTGGACATCAATTCAAGTCCATTTTGACCCACTAAATATTGTTGCTCAAGTTTTACACCCTCTTTACCGCCAACTTTTCCAATATAACTTTCAACAGTAATAGTCATATTTTCTTTAAAAATACCTCCCTTTTCCCCACCGTCCGAAGGGTATCTTATCGCAGGCCATTCATCACATAATCCAATTCCATGAACCATTACAGAATACCTGTTAGGGTAATACTCTTCAGGTAAAACCCAAGATTTTTCTACAAACTCCTTAAATGACAAACCATCTCTAATTAAAGCAGAATTATAATTTATTTGGTCTACAGCCATTGAATATAATTTTTTTTGTTCATCATTAAATTTATGTCCCACAACAAAAGTTCTAGAAATATCTGCGCAATAACCATAGGGCCCTACCATATCGGTATCAAATGCAACTATTTCTCCTTGTTGCATTACTTTGTTGCTACTCTCCTGCATCCACGGATTTGTTCTTTCACCAGATGATAATATTCTACATTCAATCCACTCTCCTCCATTTGCAATATTTGTTTTGTGCAAAATAGACCAAAGTTCATCTTCTGTCATTCCTGCTTTTAGTTCTGATCTCATTTTTGATACACCTTCTTCTGCAACTTCTATAGCGGCTTTCATACAAATCAATTCATCAGGTGATTTAATAACTCTTGCTTGTTCTAAAATTAATTTTGCATCTACAACTTCAATTCCTTTTTTGTTTAAAGCTGTAACTGCAGGACCATTTAGAACATCAATTGCAATTTTTTTAGATTTAAAATATTTTTTTGATAAGTCATATACTTCATTTATCCATTTTTCTAATTGTGTATTAGCTTGATCTCCATTACTAAAATAATCCCATGTAATTGCTGGCCTTATTTCATCAATTAAATTTAAATGTTTCGATAATATTTCACAATTAAAGTACTCATAGAGAATTGTTGGTCCGTTAACTGGAACAAAGCAATATCTGGTTAAGTTATGCATGTTATAAACACTCATATTTACTGTATCTAATGCATAGCGCACATTAACAGGGTCAAATAATATACATGCTTCTAAATTATTTTTTTCTAATTCTTTTTTAACCCTATCTAAACGATAAGATCTTAAATGGTTAAAATTTATTTCATCTTCTCTAAATCTTTTTTTTGTTATGAAGTTTTGCCTTAGTTTGAAGTCTGGTGCTATTTTTCTTTTAAATCTCATATTTTTAGCTTCTCATTTTTTGTCCTGTTGGATCATAAAGTGAGTCTTTAATTAAAGAGCAATTAAATAAATTTCCATTAATTTCTATTTGAATTTTATTATCGTAGTTAATTTTATTTTGATCTAAAAAAGTAAAAGCAACACTTTTATTAACATAATGAGCAAAACCTCCCGAGGTAACATAGCCGATACTATCTTTGCCGTTCACAACAGCCTCATTATTTGTTACGTCAATTTCATTAGTTTCAACAATTAAAGGTACTATTTTGTTAGTACTATTATCTTTTTTAGCATTTTCTTTACCTATAAACTCCTTATTCCAATTAATGAAGGTATCTAAGCCTGTTTCTTTTGCAGTAAAATCAGGTCTATAGTCTAAAGTCCATGCACCCCAATTTTTTTCTAACCTCATAGACATAAGAGCTCTTCCACCAAAGGGTTTAATAGTAAATTCTTTACCAGCTTGTATCAGCTCTTCATAAAGTTTTATTTGATAATGTGGAGCTACATAAATTTCATAACCAAGTTCTCCTGTAAATGAAATTCTATTCACTATTGCTGGGACGCCTCCAACATACATTCTTCTCGAATCTCTAAATTTAAATTTTTCATTTGAAATATCTTCTCTGACAATTTTTTCCAAAACCTTTCTTGAATTTGGTCCTGCAATTGAAAGACCATGAAATTCATCAGATCTATTATTATAATTCACGTTAAATTTACCAAGATGGCTTTCAAACCATCTTCTATGCATTTCTTGTGCTGCTCCAGAACCAAAAACAATAAATTCATTTTCATCCAAACAAGTTACTGTCAAATCTCCGCACAACTTTCCTCTATAAGATAACATTGGAGATAATGAAATTCTTCCAGGCTTTGGTAATCTTCCAGCCATAATAAAATCTAAAAATTTTCTAGCATCTGGTCCTTTGAACTCATGTTTAGAAAAATTAGCAACTTCAATTATCCCTACATTTTCGCGGACATTAATTACTTCTTTAGAAACATAGTTATGAGATTTAGATCTTTTAATAGTTGGTTCTTCATAAGCATCTTCTTTATTGTTAGCAAACCACAATACATTTTCTAAACCAAAGCTATCTCCCATTACTGCTCCTTGATTTATAAATCGATCATATAAGGATGTAGTTTTTTGTTTTCTACCTTTTGGAAGAGTTTCATTTGGAAATGTCATTATAAATCTTCTTTCATAATTTTCTGAAGATTTAATTGTTCCATACTGCGGCGATGCATAATCACCAAATCTTGCTACATCCATAGCCCAAACATCAATTGATGGCTCTCCATCTATTATCCATTCTGCAATACATTTCCCAACTCCTCCTCCCTGACAAAAACCAGCCATGACGCCTACTGCTACCCAATAATTTTTCATTCCAGGTACTGGTCCAATTAAGGGACTACCATCAGGACCAAATGTAAAAGGCCCATTCACAATATTTTTAATTCCTGCACGTTCCAATGCTGGCATTCTTTCAAACCCAATCGCTAGCCTATCTTGAATATTATCCAATTTTGGTTCTAACAACTCATGGCCAAAATTCATAGGTGTCCCTTCAATTTTCCATGGCGTAGATTTTTGCTCATAAGTTCCAAGCAACATACCTTTTCCTTCTTGTCTAAAGTAAATATTACCCTCAAAATCAGTACCAATAGGTAATCTTTGATCACCCATAGCCTCTATTTCTGGAATAGGTTCAGTTATTAAATAATGATGTTCCATTGGTTGAACTGGAAGGTTTAATCCAGCTAATTGACCAACTTCTCTTGCCCACAAACCTCCAGCATTTATAACAATTTCAGCATTTACATTTCCTTTATCAGTGATCACATCCCAAGTTCCATCCTCTTTTTGTTTGGTATCTTTGACCACAGTGTGAGTATAATATTTACCACCATGTACTTTAGCAGCTTTTGCAAAAGCATACGTAACACCCGAAGGATCAACTTCCCCATCAATTGGATCCCAAAGAGCTAACAAATATCTTGAAGGATCTATTAATGGATGTTTCTTTTTTACTTCTTCTAGAGAAATAAACTCTTGATCAAGCCCCATGTATCTTGCTTTTGATCTTTCTCTTTTTAAATAATCTGCCCAAACTTCATTTGATGCCAAATAAAATCCACCACTTGGTTTAAAACCAACAGAGTGACCAGATTCTTTTTCAATCTCATTATATAATCCAATTGTGTAAGCCATCATCCGAGAGATATTTGGGTCAGAGGAGATTACATGTACATTTCCAGCAGCATGCCAAGATGATCCTGAAGTCAGTTCGTTTCTTTCAAGAAGAATACAATCTTTCAACCCGAACTTAGAAAGATGATAAAGGATTGAACATCCAACAACTCCCCCTCCAATAACAACTACCTTAGCATATTTTTCCATATTAATATTTGATCTCTTTATTTACTTTTTTCAAAGACTTATCTGTTCCGTGATGAAAGTGTTTACTCATATCAGGCATATATTTCATTGAAATTGGTTTCTTCCCAATTGCAACAGACATCTCCCTGACGTGATGAGCTTCTGCTCCACAACATATACCAATAAAATTTATTTTTCTTTTAACGCAATCTTTAGCAAATTCAGCCATCTCATATCGATTACAAAATAAATTATCTAAAGCAACAGGGAAAGCATTACCTCCAGGAATACAATCACAACCATGATCAGAAATATTTAAAAAGCCAGGTTCCTCTTCAGTTGTTCTGTAAGGAACAGGGAGTCCTGCCACATGACATGAAATTTTATCTCTAACTTTTTTTAATAATTTCATTGTCATCTCTGGTCCTCGATAACAATTCAAACCAACAACATCTGCACCTAGATCTTCCATCATCTTACAAGCATCTTCAGCGTTATGTCCTTCTCTTGTTTTGTCACCTCTTGGAATAGCAAAATTACATACCGCAATTAAGCCAGCATCTTTTATAGCTTTTAATGCAATTTTCATTTCATCTGTCCAATTAATTGTTTCGGCAACCACAAAATCAACACCTGCTTCTTTAGCCCAAGCTACTTGTTCCTCATACATTTGTTGACATTGTTTATGAGTATTCGCATCATTTGGATCAAATACATTTGTATTTGCTACATCTCCACAAACCATCAGATCTAGATCTTTAAATTCAGCAGCTGCATCTTTTGCAATTTTAAGAGCATTCTTTTGCATTGGTTCTAATAAATGCTCTTTACCTATTATTCGCAGTTTTTCTCTATGCCCGTAATATGTAAAAGCTTGAACAACATCTGAGCCAGCTCTAATAAATTCTCTATGTAATTGAGTTACTACTTCCGGATGCTCTAACACAACTTCTGGAACAAAAGGTCCTGCAGATAAATATCCTCTTCTTTCCATTGCAAAAAGGTAACCTTCGGCACACATTATTGGGCCTTCATTTAATCTAGTAATAAGATCTTTTTTCATAATTTATCCTTTCATTCGGTTAAGTTAATTGCAACCCACTTATGAAACATCAAAGTGGGAGTATCCATTACTGGGGAAAAATTTCCGCCATTATACGCAGGAGAACTTCGACCCTTTTGCATTCCTTCTATTACTCCAACATCCTCATTCATAACTTCTTGCCAAAATGCAAAATTTTTTTTTCTTATTTCTTTATATTCATCACTTGAAGCACTTTCATCTCCAACGTAATACATTTCAAAATGTTCTCTTGTATTTTTATTTGACAACGGTTCTAACCAAAATGCATAAAAATGATCAACATGTATACCAAGCATAACATTTGGAAACAAAGAAACATATTCTGAGTTTTGATAAAGATCATTAGGCCAATTTGGAAATGTTGAAAGTTTTTTATTTCCATCAAACTGTTGACTGTATTTATTGCTGCCTTGTCCAGAAAAAGTTTCTGTAATATCCTCTATATGATAATGATCTTTTAAATTTGAAACTCTATTTAACTCTGGATGAACCCAAGGTAAGTGATAACTTTCACAATAATTTTCAATTGCTAATTTCCAATTACTTTGTACTTCCATATTAAAATAACCAAAATCTTTAGCATGTCTTATTAATTTTTGATCTTCTTTTGATATAAACTTTGACCATTGTTGTTCTAAAGGATGGATGCTTTCCTCAAAATTTTTTTTGTTTTTATTGATATTAATAAATATTAAATCCATCCATACATGTGTCGAAACTTCTTTAAGATTGCTTTTTGATTTAATAAAACCATTTGCCTCATGTATATTCATTCCACCAACATGAGGTGTAGCTATCAATTCGCCGTCAAAATTATATGACCATGAGTGATATGGACATCTTATAGTATTCTTTAATTTACATTCTTCATTTACAAGTATCATACCTCTGTGACTACAAACATTGTGGAATACTCTGATTTTATTATTCTTATCTCGTAAAATTAATAATGGTACTCCCATTAAATCAAAAGGTTTTGCATCACCAATTTCAGGCACTGAACTAGATACGCCCACAACTACCCAGTTATTAAAGAAAACTCTCTCCCTTTCTATTTTAAAATATTCATCATTTAAATAGCACTCATTAGGAAGACCATTTGCTTCATTAATTGAATTTTTTGCTGACTCAATTTTATTTAAGTCAACAATTTTTGATAATTCATCTAAATTTTGTAATTTCATAAACCTCCTTTTCTAGTTAAATTTAGAAAATTAGGTTTTAATTACGATTCTCTAATAATTATTTGCTGAAATACAGTCTGACAATTTAAGCTGTATGTAAATCCGTTGACAAATTCTGGACCAACCCAAAACATAAAAAATCGTATCATAAAATGAGTAAAATCAAAATAAAATTCTCTCCACAAGTGGTTCTCTAAGGTAGTTGAATTTCTTTGACAGCATTTTGAAATAAGATAATGATCGAGAAAAAAATGAATTTTTCACTAGAAATTGGTCCTAAAACTGACCTTGAAACGTTACCTCCTGTTAAGGATGTTTACGTCACAATGCTACCTGGTGGAGACTATAAAGAGACTTCAGATCAATCTATTGAACTTGTAAAAAAAGGTTTTAATCCTGTGCCTCATTTTCCCGCAAGATCAATTGAAAACGATTCTGAGCTAAAAGATTACGTTTCAAGATGTAAAGACGGTGGAGTAAAACAAGCATTAATTATTGGTGGTGGTAGAGAACCAATGGGAAAATTTGATAGTTCATTTCAACTTTTAGAAACAGGTTATTTTGAAAATATGAAAATAGGAATTGCTGGACATCCCGAGGGAAGTCCTGACATATCCAATACCGATTTAGACAAAGCTATGATAGATAAAAAGCCTTATGCTGATTATATAGTAACTCAGTGGTTATTAGACCCTCAGCCTATCATAGATTTTATTTCTAAACAAAGCGTACCAGTGCATGTTGGAATTACTGGACCTCTAAAAATAACAAGCTTAATAAAGTTTGCTAATATTGTTGGAGCAAAAAATTCCTTAAATTTTCTTAAATCTAATTTTAGTAAGGCGTTAGATTTATTAAAACCTAAAGACCCTAATGATTTAATTGGGAAAGTTAAATCGCATACTGATAACTTCCACATTTATACATTCGGCGGCTTGAAGGAAACAAACAAGTGGTTGAAGGAGAATAGTTATGTCTAATGAATTTGACTATACTAAACTAAAACATGTTACTTCAGTTGATCAATCAGATCGTGCAGTACCATATAACTTAAGACAAAGTGGGCCAACTAAAGTTGAAATGCTTATCTCGACAAGAGTAAGAAAATCACCCTATTGGCATTTATCAATGCAGGCAGGTTGTTGGAGAGCAACTGTTTACAATCGTATTTATCACCCAAGAGGATATGTAAAACCAGAAGATGGTGGAGCAATGGTTGAGTATGATGCAATTGTAAATCACGTTACTATGTGGAACGTTGCTGTTGAAAGACAAATAAGAATTAAAGGTCCGGATGCAGAAAAATTTACAGACTATGTAATAACAAGAGATGCAACAAAAATTTCTCCAATGAGAGCAAGATATGTAATTTTATGTAATGCTTATGGAGGAGTATTAAATGATCCAATCCTTCTTAGAATTGCTGAAGATGAATTTTGGTTTTCATTATCAGACTCTGATATTGGTATGTACCTTCAAGGTGTAAATGCTGATGGAAGATTTGATTGTACAATTGAAGAAATTGATGTCAGTCCTGTACAGATACAAGGACCAAAATCAAAAGCTTTAATGAAAGACCTTTGTGGAGATCAAGTTGATTTTGATAATATGCCTTTCTATGGTTTAGCGGAAGTTAAAGTAGGTGGAAGAAGTTGTGTAATTTCTCAATCTGGTTTCTCTGGAGAAGCTGGATATGAAATATATCTAAGAGACTCGACTTTATACGCTGAAGATATGTGGAATGCTGTTCTTGAAGCAGGTAAAAAACATAGCCTAATGGTTATTGCTCCTGCTCACCATAGAAGAATTCAAGCAGGAATTCTTTCATGGGGTCAAGATATGGATCAACAACATAATCCTTTTCAGTGTAACTTAGGTTATCAAGTTTCTTTGTCTGGAAAAGGTGAATGGGCTAAAAAAGGTGACTATGTAGGTAAAGCTGCATTAGAAAAAATGGGTGCTGAACTTAAAGATGGTAAAAAACCTTACAAGCTTCAATTAGTTGGACTTGAATTAGGTGGAAAACCTATTGAAGAGTACGCTCCTGATTTTTGGCTAGTATCACCAGAGAATGGTGGAGATCCTGTTGGATTTATCACTTCTCCTTGGTATCACCCAGAAAAAAAACAAAACATAGCAATGGGATATGTACCGTTTGATGGAACATTAAATGCAAATGGTTTTCCAAAAGGTAAGGTAGGAACTAAATTTAAAGTTCACCTGCCTGAAAAATACTCTGATACACCAGGAACTCCTGTTAATGCAGTAGTAGTGGATATTCCATTCAAAGAGTCTTTTAACGCTAATACAAGAGAAGTTGTAAAAGGCTAAATTTATTTTGGGGGAGTAAATTAAAACTCCCCCATTTCTTCAATGACTAAAGGTTTTTTGATAGTAGTTTGCATTATTATTGTGATTGCTTTAATAGTATTTCCATTATTAGTTTCATATAAAGCACAAAAGAATAAAAAATAATGTTTGCTGAATTTTTAAGTATAGTTTTTAAATCTATAAAGTTAGATAAATCTTTATATTCAGATAGTAAAAATTTTGGTGAAGCTTCAGTTTATTTTGCTGGTTTAATTATGATTTTAGATGGCATTGCAGGTGCTGTTGCCGCCAACACAGTAATTAAAACTGCAGTTGCAATGTCAGGACTTACATCAATTTTAACTTGGTTAGTTTGGGCAATCTTTATTTATGTGATTGGTGTTAAACTTTTTCCAGACAAAAAAGCAAAGGTTCCTTTTAAAAAAGTTCTAACAGCAGTTGGGTTCGCTCATGCACCTGGTTTACTTAGATTTTTCGCAGTAACACCCAATATGATGATACCAATTATTTTTCTGACACAATTTTGGATTTTTGCAGGATTAATTATTTCTACAAAGCAAGTATTAGGCTTAAAATCTAACATAAAATCTTTTGGTATAGTTTTTTTATCATTTTTAATTATAGCATTCTTATCTATCTCTTTTGTAATGAGTAGAATGAATATGTTGCCTGTTAGCCAGATTAGTTAGATTGGAAAAATAGTTTTAGATACTCTACAAGACGAACAAAGTTTATAACTAGTTAAAATTAAATTTTGAGACACACTCTCATCTTCTTTTTTGCATTCCTCGCAAACATTATCTAGTTCTTTAATAATTTCCTCATCATAACTATTTTCTGATTTGTTAGTCATTATCTGTAAGGCCCGCTCCTGCTCCACTTTGTTTCAAACTATCACTTTCCTCTACAAATGTTTTTTCAGCTAATTTGTATAAACTATTCCACTCTGTATCTGTAAAATTATCATGGTTATCTAAAAATTTTACCTCTATATTATTTGAATGTTTGCTAAAATCTTTATTAAATCCATTCGAGAAAATATTTACATTCAAATTTAGTAAAATTTCATATTGATCAAATTTAACATATATTTTTTTTCCACCTATTTCAGATGCTCTACTTAAAAATGACAAAAATATTACTGGATATGCAATATTTTTAAAGTGTATCGTCTCAAAATTCTCTATTATCTTAATTTGATCTAAAAAACTAACACCAAGGGTAATTGGACAGAAAGCTTTTTTAGCAAAATTTGTCTTACTGATTGAATTTAAATTTTCAAATTTTTTAATTTCTCTTTCTTTGTAGTACTGATTTAAATTTTGTATTCCTGCCAACCCAAATAACTCTAATAATCTTATAGACTTTCCAACTTCTTCAGAAACTCCCCAGGAAAAACCTACTGCTCTACTAGCTCTTTTAACTGCAGTTTCAATTTCACTTAAAGATTTCATTATTAATTATTAGCTTTATAAACCCATTGCTCGTCATAGTTTTTTAATTCATTTGGTAGTGGAGCGCCTTGAAACATACAAATTCTTAGCCATTTATCTGATCTTGGGTCAAATTTTAACGCACCAAAAAAAGATAATTTAAGTCTAAGCATATCAATAGGAACAATGCTTTTACCAATTGTATTATCTTGTATCTCAGAATATGGAAATTTTTCTATTATAAAAGCTCTTCTAACAACGTGTCTTAAATTTGGGTTTAATGATAAAAATTGAGCAATTGTTATTGAGTCATTTTTTAAAGAAAGTAATTCCTCATAAAGTTTTTTTATATCCCTTGCTATAGCTAGAGGTTGTTCTAATTCAGATCCATGTTCTTCAAACCTGTCAGCCATCCTAGGTTCTTCTTTATTTTTTGATATAAACCAGAAATTTTGATGATTTTCTTTTTGATCAAAATTTATGTCCAAAATATTTGGATATCTAGTTTTTATAATTTCTAGTAATTCTTGTACTGTTCGATTAGTTGGAATATTAAAATACTTCTCTTCTTCAGAGCTCATATTGCTAACCAAAGGCCCAGTTATATCATTATAAGGCTCCATCATTATAGAAACTACATATTCTATACACTCCTCACATGAATTCTGCTCTAACCACAAATATATCTGATTAAATGGAAACTCAGACTGAAAATCAAAATCATTTTCAACATGATTTATAAATTTTTTAACATCTCTTAATAATAATCTAATTTTATTCTGTTGATATTCACTGTCTGTATTCCAGCTAGTAATATTTTTTAATGATTTCTTTAAACAATCTTTAAAAAGTTCACTGTCTTGATCTTTAACAATTTTAATTTCCCTAATCTTTTTTAATGCTGTTTCTCTACTTAAAATCCAATTATTTAATAATGTTGGGTGATTAACTATAAAAGGAGCCATACCAAGACCAGTGGAGTTTCCAATACCTAAATTTTTACAAATTTGATTATTTAGTTTTACTGCTGTTTTAGGATTTATATTATGAGCAACATGGTTTACCTGATCAAACGTAAATTGTCTTACTAAATAAACTAACATCATTTCTAATCTAAAAGGACCATTGATTTCCTCTCTATTTTTAATCCGAAATCTATCTGCTAAACCAAATTTTCCAGATCCATAAACTGCTGTAGTTCTGTATAAATAACCAACTTTTGACAATAAGTCTAAATCAGGTTGTTTACCTTCACTTAAATTTTTTACAACATGATTAAAAACTCTAACAGATTTATTCGCTCTTGATAAAGTTAACTCTTTAAACGTTAGTCTACCTATTTCTTGTTTAGGGACTTCGTTTTTTAATCTTTTAATATCATCTTTACTGGGTACACCATCATAAAGCGTAAAAGCAGCATCCCACTTAGTAGCTATTACTCTATCGGATCTTTCTTCATCTTCAATCTTATTGGCAAAACAAACTAATGAATAAACTCTATCTTTTTTTTTAAATGAATATATTGCTTCTCCATAACCATCTTTATCTAAATTAAATAAATCTCTATTGTAATCCCAATCTTTGAATTCACTTAAAAAACTTCTTAAAAAAGATAATTTTGATTGATGAAATGATCCTAATCTAGATAATTTCATTATTGTGTTTGGGTCTCTTAATTCAACTTTCATAATTAAATTGACTTATAAAAATTGTACCAATTATTTCCAAGTATTCCTTGTGTCTCACTATCTGAAAACCCTGTTTTTTTAAGACCATTTTCAATATTTTTAAATCCTCTAGCATCCTCAAACCATTCTGGTTGTTTTGGGAATCCAGGTTTATTCTTAGATCCTTCTCCATAATTTTTGTTTTTAGACCAGGTACCATTTCTCATCCATTCAACAACTGTATCAGGTTGATTTAAACAAAGATCTGATCCAATACCAATATTTTTTATATCCATAATTTCTGCTGTTCTTGCAACCATCTCGCAAAAACTTTCTATTGTACAATTGGTATTTTCTTTTAAATGATGTGGATATAAAGACAAACCTAGCATACCACCACTTTTGCTTAATGTTTTTAAAAGATCATTAGATTTGTTTCTTTTAGCAGCGTGCCAAAAAGATGGATTAGCATGAGTAATGGCTATTGGTTTTTCACTTAATTCTATTGCATCAAATGTACTTTTCTCTGCTGAATGAGACATATCAACAACAATACCAACTCTATTCATTTCTTTTATAACTTCACGACCAAAATTAGTTACACCACTATCAATTTTTTCATAACAGCCAGTTGCGAGAAGTGACTGATTATTATAAGTTAGCTGCATAAATCTGCATCCCAAAGAATGTACTTTTTCTACTAAACTAATATCATCTTCAATTGGTGAACAATTTTGAAACCCAAAAAAAATTGCTGTTTTTTTTTCAACGTTTGCTTTTTCGATATCTTTAAAATCATTGCCTAAAAAAATTAAATCTGAGTTTTCTGAAAAGAGTTTTTCCCATTTTCTAGTTTCACTAATTAGTTCATCATAATCTTCATGATATACAATGGTTACATGTACTGCGTCTAGATTTGCTTCTCTATTAAATTCAAAAATCTCTCTAGACCAATTACAATATTGTAGATTATCTATTTTAAAATTCATAAAAAGCTAATTCTAATCAATATGTTTTTAAATACTATTAATTTTATTGAAATTTTGAGTTTATTTTGAAATAAAGATTTTAGTTAAATTTCATGAAAAAAAATAAATCATTAAAAGTTTCAATAGTGATGGGTAGTCAATCTGACTATAAAATTATGCATCTTGCTGAAAAAACACTTAAAAAAATAGGTGTGCCTTTTGAGACTAAAATCATATCGGCACATAGAACTCCAAAAAGAATGTATGACTATGCTACAGCAACAAAAAAAAATAACATAGGAGTAATTATAGCTGGAGCTGGTGGTTCTGCTCATTTACCAGGAATGATATCTGCATTAACATCTTTACCAGTTCTTGGGGTGCCTATTGAAAGTAAAAAATTAAAAGGCTTAGATAGTTTGCTATCTATAGTTCAAATGCCTAAAGGCATCCCTGTAGGTACGCTTGCTATTGGTGAAGATGGTGCAATAAATGCTGCGTTACTTGCAGCTTCAATTGTTGGAAATAATAATCAATCAGTAAAAAATAAATTAAATAATTGGAGAGTAGCTCAAACAAAATCTGTAAAAAAAAAACCTAAATAATAATGTCCGATATTACACTTGGAATAATTGGTGGTGGTCAACTTGGGAGCATGATGGCTATAGCTGCTAAAAAATTAAATATTAAAACTGTAATTTTTTGTGATGAGGCTGATGCGCCAGCTCAAAACTTTTGTAATGATTTTATTTGTGGAAGTTATGATAATAAAGAAAAAATTGCTGAATTTGTAAAGCTTGTAGACATTGTAACTTTTGAGTTTGAAAATATTCCCTATAAAACTTTAAATGAGATTAATAAATTAAAACCTGTTTTACCAAAACCTGCTGTAAATAGACTTATTCAACATAGATTGGCTGAAAAAGACTTCATTAACAAATTAAACATTAGAACGACTAGGTACGTCTCTATTGAAAAAAAATCTGATCTAGATTCTCTTGAAGATTTTTTACCTGGAATTTTAAAAACCACCACACTTGGATATGATGGTAAAGGGCAACATCCAATTCAATCTATTGACGAACTTAATTCACTTAATATAGATTTTTCTAAAGGATATATTCTTGAGAAATTAGTAAAATTAAAGAAAGAAATTTCAATAATAATAACAAGATTTGAAAATCAAAAATATGAAATTTATGAACCTATTGAAAATACTCATCAAGATCAAATTTTGAGAAACTCAAAAATCCCTGCTGATGTTGATAATAAAATTTTTGAACAATCAAAAGATTGGGCTATGACAATTTCTGAGGAACTGAAATATGTAGGTACTTTATGTGTAGAATTCTTTATCGACAGGAATAATAATCTTTATGTTAACGAAATTGCACCAAGAGTTCATAACTCAGGTCATTTAACAATCAATGCTTATAATGTTAGCCAATTTGAAAATCATGTTAGAGCAGTATGTGGACTGGAACAAATTCCATTAAAAAAAATTTCTAATGCTAAAATGATCAATCTTATTGGAGATGAAATTTTAAAATACAGAAATATATCAAAATTAAATGATAATGAATTTTTCTTTGATTATCTAAAAAAAGAGATAAAAGACAAAAGAAAAATGGGACATCTAACTACTTTAATTTAAATGTTAAAATCTATTGAGGGAAATTTTGAACATCCTGAAGTGAATGAACTCTTAATTAAACACTTTATTGAACTAAGAGCTGCATCACCAGAAGGTAGTGCTCATGTTTTAGACATTCCTGGTTTAAAAGTTCCCTCTATCAAATTTTGGAGTTTATGGGAAAATCATAAATTAATGGGATGTGGGGCCTTAAAATTTTTAGATAAAGGACATGGTGAATTTAAATCCATAAGAATTCATGACAATTTTAGAAAAAAAGGTAATGGTATTAACGTAATTAATCATTTAATAACTGAAGCAAAAAAATTAAATATATCAAGATTAAGTATAGAAACTGGTGCTGGAGATTTTTTTATACCTGCTAGAAAACTATTTAAACAATGTGGATTCGAACCCTGTAAACCCTTTGCTCACTACAAAGAGGATACAAACTCTGTTTATTTAACTAAGTTAATTAACAACATTTCATAAAATTAAGTTTAATTATCTAATAATATGTTGACAAAACCCTATAAAATCTAAACAAAGCCAGAATTACTTAATTATAAGTAATAAATTAATACAACGAAAAGTAAGAAGATAAATATGAGTCTACAAGGAAAAGTAAAATGGTTCAATCCAACCAAAGGTTTTGGTTTTATTGAAAGAGAAGATAAAGAAAAAGATGTGTTTGTACATGTTTCAGCAGTAAGAGATGCTGGTATGAACGGTTTAGATGAGGGTCAGGCTTTGACTTTCGATGTTGAAGATGGTCCAAAAGGTCCTTCAGCAGTTAACTTAAAAACTGCATAATTTCACACTTCCTATTGGCTGAAATAAATATCTAATTAAATAGATAATAATTTTATATTTCAGCCAATACATAAAATAATTTTAACACAATTCCCAATTATAAAAATTAATAGTACAGTGTGTATTATTAAAATGAGTAAAAGATATATCAACAATCTAAATGAGCTAGATTTTAAACCATTTGATAATTATGGTGAACCAGTCAAAGGTATGAGTTGGTATAAAATTAGTTATGATAAAAAAAATGGTGGATTTGGGACTTACATTTTAAAAATGGATCCTGGATCAAAAAGTTTACCTCACAAACACCAGGGATTTGAAGAATTTTATGTAATAGATGGAGAGTTGGAAGATGCTGATGGTAAAGTTTTTAAAAAAGGTGATTTTGTAACTTTTGAACCTGGATCAACTCATAATTCATTTACTAAAAATGGTTGCCTACTTATAGTTTTTATGAGAGGTATAAATAAACCAATCTAATAATAAATTACATATAGATATGATCGGAATTTTAGGTGGAATGGGTACTCAAGCAGGGCTTGATTTCTGTAATAAATTAGCAATTTTAAATAGAGGGAAGATAGATCAAGAATACCCGCTATTTCTACTTTATAATAAATCAAATATTCCAGGCAGACCTGAGTCTATAGGTGTTCAAACCAGCAATATATCCAATAAATCTTCAAACAAAATTAGCAAAATTAAATACAACAAAGTTTTAAAAAGTTTACTTCATGGATGTAAGTTACTCGAAAAGAATAAATGTAAATTTATTGTTATTCCTTGTAACACTGCACATTATTGGTTTGATGATTTACAAAAAAAAATAAATATCTCAATTATTAATATGCCAAAAGAAGTTTTTAAGTTTACAAAAAATAAATGTAAAAAAAATTCTAAAATAGGACTTTTGGCTACTGAAGGAACTTTAAAAACAGGTGTTTATCATAATTTTTTTAATAAAGATTATAATTTGATACATCCTTCTCACGCTTTACAAAAAAAATCAGTTAATAAAGCTATAAAACTTGTCAAAATGGGAAATGTGAAAGCTGCAGCTCAAACAATTAAACCTGCAATAAACTCTCTGTTAAAAATGAAATGTAAAAAAATAATTTTAGGATGTACAGAGCTCCCTATTGCAATTTTTGCATTTAAATCCTTTAAAAATGTGAAATCTTCTAAAATATTTTTGGATCCAAACTTGATACTTGCAAATTCTGCAATGAATGAACACAATCGATAATTTATGCCAAAAAATACTGACAAACCATATGTTTTAAGAGTTGCTGAATTTATTTACTTAAAGATAACTGATATAAAAAAACAAAATCCTCAAATTAACAATATCCAAGCTTTTGAAATATTTATGACTACTAAAGATTATGATTTAATTAGTTCTGGAGAATACCATAATCAATGGTTTCTAGAATTAAAAAATAATGAGTTTGTAGATAAAATGACAAAGAAAAAAATCAATAATGAAACTATTAAACTGTTAGAGCTACAGAAAGACTCAATGTTAAAATTTCTAATGAAAATTCCAAAATTATATTACACTAAAAGTCACTTTCCGTTAGAAATTTCACAAAGAGCTTTTGATCATCTATGGAGAGTCTGTGAAAGTTATGAAATGTGGTGTAAAGAAACTAAACAAGAAAAATTAATTACCTTAAATATCTTAGATTAATTTGATAAGATTTATTATTTAAGATGGTTAAAATTTTTCCATTCATATTTATATTATTATGGTCATCAGCATTTATCACGACTAAACCAATAATAGATAATAGCGATCCATTTTCTGCACTAGCGTTCAGATTTTCAATGGTAGCAATTGGTTTTTTTTTGTTTTCAATCTTTACAAAACAAAACATATTTATTAATAAAAAAAATTTTTTTGAATCATTTTTTAGTGGAGTTCTTTTTCATGGTCTTTACTTAGGTGGAGTTTTTTTTTCAATTTCAAAAGGAATGCCAACAGGAATTGCTGCATTGATAGTTACACTTCAACCAATCCTCACCAATGCATTAAGTGGACCAATTTTAAATGAAAAAGTAACAATTAAACAATGGGTTGGAGTTTTATTAGGATTTATAGGTGCAATTTTAGTTTTAGGTTTGGATATAGGATCCAAAATTCCAATAACTGGTTTAATTGCTACTATCATAGCTTTATTAGCAATTACTTCTTCTACAATTTGGCAAAAAAAGATTAGTAACAATTTGCCTCTATCAGTAAGTAACATGTACCAAGCTATAGGTGGTTTTTCCTTTCATCTATTGTTAGTGATATTTTTTGCAAAACCATATATTGATTTTTCACAAACTTTTATAATTGCAATGAGTCATCAAATATTTTTAGTATCATTTGGTGCTTTTACAATTTTGATGTATCTAATTAAAAATAATTCAGCAAGCAAAACTGTCTCGATATTTTTCTTAATTCCGGCCACATCTGCTTTTATGGCTTGGTTATTTTTAAATGAAAATCTAACTAATTTAGATCTCCTAGGTTTTTTAATAACAACAATAGGAGTTTATATTGCAACCCGAGATTAAAATCTTATCTTTCTCATAAAGATTTATATCCAAATTCCAAAGAAGCATCTGTAATAGAATGATATAAAGACTCTCCAAAACTTCGAAGAGTAAATAACCTTATTTTATTAGGATTGTTATCCAACTTATCAACTGTAAATGCTATTCCGTTATAGGTAGAGTTTATTGAATTATTTTTTTCTAAAGTATTAAAATTAAAAGGACATCCTTTCTTCAAAACTTCTATGGCTTCTTCTCCTTCTATTTCAATTATAGCTCTTGAGTGAGACAAATCTGTTACAGCAAAGTCTGTTTCTTTAAATACTTCTAAAACATTGTTTAATAAATCTTTTTTGGTTGATATTAAAAACCAATTTTTTGGGCCATTCCATAAAATTCTTGTTTCATTGTTGTTTACTACGCTTAAGGGTTCATCTTTCAAATTTAAACCATCAATATCAATACTTTCAAAAGAAATTGAAGAATTTTTATACTGAACTATTTGAACTATTAATAAATTTTTAATCTCAGAGATATTTAAAAGATTGTCATTTTTATTTTCACAATCTCCGAATTGACCAGTAGAATGAACGTTAGCTAAAGCTGATATTGTGCTCATGATCTTACTCTCTCCCCTTTTGGATCAACATAATGCGAAGATACTATTTCAACTGGAATTACTTTATTTTTAAGTGGTGACATTACATACAGTTTTTCCCCAATCATATTTTTTCCATTTTTAAGAATTGCTAATGAAAATGGATTATCATGCTCAACACTCCAACATGACGCTGAGATATAACCTAATTTAGGATTTGGTAGTGGAGCATTAGAGTCTTTAACTAAATGAGACCCCTCTGGAATACTCGTTTTTTTATCTAAAGGAACAACACCAACCACTTTTTGTCTATCTTCTGCAGTAAATGCCTCTCTTGTTAAAGATCTTTTGCCAATAAAATCTTTCTTTTTGCTTAATAATCCTTCAAGAGAATTATCATAAGGAATTGTTCTTCCATCAAGTTCTGATCCAGCAACGTGACCCATTTCAATTCTAAGTGTAGATAAGGCCTCTGTACCATATGGTTGGATTTGAAATTCTTCACCAATTTCCATAATTTTTTCCCACATAAAGTTTCCATAATCGGATTCTACGTTCACCTCGTATGCAAGTTCACCTGAAAATGAAATTCTAAAAATTCTCGCTTTTACTCCAAATAAGTCTCCTTCCATATAGCCCATAAAAGGCAATCCTTCATTAGACACATCTGAATTAGGAAATAATTTCTGTAATAAGTCTCTAGATTTGGGTCCAGCAATTGCAGCACCAGCCCACTGTTCTGTGCTTGAAACTACATTCACGTTTAAATCTGGCCATACAAGTTGTAAATAATATTCTAAGTGAGAAAGGACATTAGCTGCTTGAGCAGTAGTAGTTGTCATATGATAATGATTTTCTGAAATTCTTGTGGTCGTACCATCATCCATAACAATTCCATCTTCTCTTAACATAACGCCGTATCTTGCCTTACCTACTGGCAATTTTAGCCACGCATTTGTATAAACCCTATTCAGCAACTCTGCTGCATCTGGTCCTTTGATATCTATTTTACCTAGCGTGGTAACATCACAAACACCTACATTTGTTCTTACATTTTTAGCTTCTCTCTTAGATCCTTCAAATAAAGTTTCATTTCCCTGTTTATAATACCTTGGTCTAAGCCACACACCTGCATCAACAAAAACAGCATTATTTTTTTCATGCCAAAAGTGCATTGGTGACTTTCTGGTTGGTTTAGAATGTTTTCCAATTTCTCTTCCTACAATTGCTCCAATAGAAACGGGTGTATATGGCGGTCTAAAAGTTGTATGTCCAACTGCTGGAACAACTTTATTCTCTATTTTAGAAACTAATTGTAAACCATTAAGGTTACTTGTTTTGCCTTGGTCTGTTGCCATGCCAAGGGTAGTGTATCTTTTTACGTGTTCAATTGATCGATACCCCTCTCTAAGAGCAATTTCTATATCTGAAACTGCAACATCATTTTGAAAATCTAAAAATCTTTTATAATTTTTCCCTTTTGGTAAAGGAACGCACCAAAATTTATCGTGAACTGTTGATTTCTTTTCAACCACATTTGGGAAAGATACTTTATTTTCTTTGTTAGTAATTTTTTTTGATATTTCATTACCTACCTCAAAAGAACTTTTTAATGTTTCATCTAAAGTATAGATACCATTAGCAGCACCTAATGTTTTTTCGTTTTGTTTAGACTCTCCTGGAATAAATGCATCAATTTCTTCTTTAAATTGAGTTTTATTTCCCGACTGAGAAGCTAAATGAATTGTTGGAGTCCAAAAACCAGAAACACAAATGCAGTCACATTTAATATTTTCAATTGTACCAAGCTGCTCTTTGTCATCTGAAATCTTAGATATATCAGCAGACTTGACTTTTTTGTATCCCTGTGCTGCCACTACTACATAAGAAAATTTAATTTCTATTCCTAAATTTTTTGCTTCATCTATAATTTCTGAATGAGGATCTTTCCTTGTGTCTAAAATTATTGGATCAACACCATTTTTTTTTAATTCAATTGCAGTCTCATAACCACTGTCATTATTAGTAAAAATTAGGGGTTTTTTTCCGACAAGCACTCCATAAACTTTAAGATATTCTTTTGCAGCAGATGAAAGCATTACACCTGGCGTATCATTGTTTCCAAACACTAATGGTCTTTCTATTGAACCAGAGGAGATTAAAACCTCTTTTGCTCTAATGTACCAAAGCCTTTGTTTAGGATGAAATTTTTTTGTTGATGGTAAGTGATCACTTATTCTTTCTGACATCACCAGCATATTATGATCATAATAACCAAATACTTGTGATCTATTTTTTACAGTTACATTTGGCATTTCTTTTAACTCAGAAATAATTCCATCAGCCCACTCTTTACCTGTTTGATTTCCAATATTTACATCGCTAGTTAGTAAAGTTCCTCCAAATCTAGATTTATCTTCTGCTAAAATAACTCTTGCTCCATTTTTAGCAGCAGCATAAGCGCTTGCTAATCCAGATGGTCCTGATCCTGCAATTAATAAGTCACAATATTCATATTTGTGTTCGTATCTTTCCTTATCATGTTTTGTAGATGCAACACCTAAACCTGCAGCTTTTCTGATAAATGGTTCGTAAACTTTATACCAAAAACTTTTGGGCCACATAAATGTTTTGTAATAAAATCCTGCTGGAAGAAATATTTTTAAAAAATTATTTATTGCCCCAACATCAAAATTAACACTCGGCCAACAATTTACACTTTTAGCTTCAAGACCTTCAAAAAGCTCTTGTTCTGTTGCCTTAATATTTGGTTCAGTCTCACCATTTCTATATAATTGAACAATCGCATATGGTTCATCAACTCCTGCTCCAAAAAATCCTCTTGGTCTATGATATTTAAAACTTCTACCAACTAAATGAACTCCATTAGCTATCAAAGCTGAAGCTAAAGTATCTCCTTCATATCCATAATAAGTTACACCATTAAATTTAAATGAAATTTTTTTGTCTCTATTAATAAGACCAACATCATTTAATCTAAAACTTTGTGTCATAAAGAAATTTCCTCATTAGCTTTTAATGTCATAAAAATTTCATGAGTGGCTGTATCTCTTTCAACTTTTATCCACTGTCTACATCCTGATATATGTTGCCATAATTCCCAATGTTTTCCTCTCAAGCTTTTTCTATTGTAAACAAAGTTATCCCATTCTTGATCTGATATTTCTTTGTTTAAATCTGGTCTTTTTACAGTTGCATCACCCCCATAAGAAAACTCATTTTGTGATCTCATTCCGCAATGTGGGCAATTAATATAGAGCATTTATGAAATCCAAGTTTTTGTGCCAAGACCTTTTTCATCTAATAGATGACCTGTATTAAATCTATTAAGGCTATAACCAGAATTTAATTCATGAACTCTATCTTGTGCAATAGTATGTGCAAATGTCCAACCTGATGCTGGAGTAGCTTTAAAGCCACCATAACACCAACCACAATTTAAATATAATCCTTCAATATGAGTTTTATCAATGATTGGCGAACCATCCATTGACATATCCATAATTCCACCCCAAGTTCTAAGCATTTTTAATTTGCTTAAAAAAGGCATCATCGCAATTCCTTCTGTTAGTACATGTTGCAATGTCGGTAAATTTCCTCTTTGAGCATAACTATTATAACCATCCAAATCACCGCCCATTACCATTTCACCTTTGTCTGATTGGCTAATATAAAAATGTCCTGCACCAAAGGTAACAACACCATCTAAAACTGGTTTAACTGGTTCCGAAACACACGCTTGTAAAAGATGTGTTTCAATTGGTAATGTCATATTTAATTTTTCAGCTAAAACATTAGTGCTACCAGCAACACATAAACCAATTTTTTTTGCTTTTATGTCACCTCTTGATGTTCTAACTCCATTTATTTTTCCACCTGATATATCAAAACCAATTACTTCACAATTTTGAATAATATCAACTCCCATTGAATCTGCTTGTCGAGCATAACCCCACGCAACAGCATCATGTCTTGCTGTTCCAGCGCTTGGTTGCATTAAACCTCCGAAGATTGGGAAGCGAACATTTTCTGAAAAGTCTGCCATTGGAATTATTTCTCTTACTTGTTCTCTATTTAATAAAACTGCATCAATACCATTTAATCTCATAGAGTTGCCTCTTCTTGCATAAACATTCATTTGGGCGTCTGAATGAGCAAGATTGATAATTCCTCTTGGCGAAAACATTACGTTGTAATTTAAATCCTGACTCATCTTTCGCCATAGATCCATTCCAAACTCACTAAACAATGCATTATCGTCGTGCATATAGTTTGATCTTATAATGGTAGTATTTCTTCCTACATTTCCACCACCAATCCAGCCTTTTTCTATAATTGCTACATTGGTAATGTTATGTTCCTTAGCTAGATAATAAGCTGTAGCTAAACCATGGCCACCGCCGCCAATAATAACAACATCATACTCTTTTTTTGGAGTTGGATCCTTCCAGGCTAAATCCCAATTTTGATGATTGGCAAATGCGTTTTTAACCAGATTAAAAATTGAATATTTTTGCATAAATAAATTTTATATAAAAGAATATAAATAGTTCTTATTTTTTTTATATATAATTTTTAGAAGTTTCCAAAGATGTTAAAAAAGGATAAGAAGACCTCAAGAAAAATTTATAAAGTATAGGATTTAAAATGAGCGATGTGAAGTCAGATATTCAAATAGCAAGGGAAGCTAAAATGCAACCAATTAAAGACATTTTGGCTAAGATTAATGTGCCAGACGAAAGTGAAACATTCAGTCCTATGGGTCGACATATCGCAAAAATTAATTTGGAATACCTTGATACTTTAAAAGATAAACCAGACGGTAAATTAATCTTGGTCACTGCAATTACGCCCACTCCTGCTGGAGAAGGTAAAACTACTACATCAGTTGGATTAAGTGATGGGCTAAATAAAATTGGTAAAAAGTCAATTGTTTGTTTAAGAGAACCAAGTCTTGGTCCATCTTTTGGAATGAAAGGTGGTGCAGCTGGTGGTGGCTATGCTCAAGTTGTTCCAATGGAACAAATTAATTTACATTTTACAGGTGACTTTCACGCAATAACTTCGGCACATAATTTACTTTCAGCTCTAATAGATAATCATATCTATTGGGGGAATAAACTTAATATAGATATTAGAAGAGTTGTCTGGAAAAGAGTTATGGATATGAATGATAGATCCTTGAGATCTATTGTTGTTGATTTAGGTGGTGTAGCAAATGGTTATCCGAGACAAGATGGATTTGATATAACTGTTGCTTCTGAAATCATGGCAATATTTTGCTTAGCTACAGATTTGCAAGATTTAGAAAAAAGAATTGGAAATATTACAATTGCATATACTAGAGACAAAAAAGCTATCTATGCAAAAGATTTAAATGCTCAAGGTCCTATGACTGTGCTTTTAAAAGAAGCGATTAGGCCTAATGTTACTCAAACTTTAGAAAACAATCCAGCTATTATTCATGGTGGGCCATTTGCAAATATTGCTCATGGATGCAACTCAGTTATAGCTACGAAAGCTGGTTTAAAATTATCAGATTATGTTGTAACTGAAGCAGGATTTGGTGCTGATCTTGGTGCGGAAAAATTTTTGGATATAAAATGTAGAAAATCAGGAATTAAACCAGATTGTGTGGTTATCGTTGCAACGATAAGAGCACTTAAAATGCATGGAGGAGTTGCAAAAGACGATCTAAAAAAAGAAGATGTAGATGCATTAAAAAAAGGATTAATTAATTTAGAAAGACACATTAATAATACAAGAAAGTTTGGTCTTCCAGTTACTATTGCAGTAAATCATTTTATTACTGATTCAGATAATGAAATGAATGCACTACTTGATTTTTGTAAAACTCAAGGAGTAAAAGCCTCAAAATGTACGCACTGGTCTCATGGTGGAGAAGGAACAAAAGAATTGGCAAAAAATGTAGTAGAAATCTGTGAGGAAAATAAAAATACTTTTAAATACTTATATGAAGATAAATTATCATTATTTAAAAAAATAGAAAAAATCGCTCAAGAAATCTATCACGCAAACGATGTAGTTGCTGATACTAAAGTTAGACAACAGTTAAAAGATTTTGAGGAGAAAGGTTATGGTAACCTTCCAGTATGCGTTGCTAAAACTCAATATAGCTTTTCAACAGATCCAAATTTAAAAGGAGCGCCAACTGGTCATGTTTTACCAGTTAGAGAAGTAAGGTTGTCATCTGGTGCTGAATTTATAGTTGTTGTCTGTGGAGAAATAATGACGATGCCAGGATTGCCAAGAGTGCCAGCTGCAGATTCTATTAAGTTAAATAAAGATGGAGAAATAGAGGGCTTATTTTAAAAGATTAAGCTATCAAATCTAACCAGTTTTTTAACTCTCTCATTCTAGACTCTTTTTTGGTAATTTTATCCTCTTTTTCAATCATTAAAATATGAGATTCTAAATCTTTCTCATCTGAAAAAGATTTATTTTCAAGAAGCCTTTCTTTTCTAAATTTTATTAAAGTAATCATTTTCTCATAAGTAATTTCAGGGTGATATTGTATGCTCCAAATTTTACTAAACTCTGTCTCAAAATTTAAAGCCATTACATTATTGACTTTATTTGATGAGAGTAAAATTGCATCCTTAGGTAAAGTCACTACTTCATCATAATTAAAAGCTGGTGTGTTAAAAATTTTATCTTTATCTTTATAAATGGGGTGATTTAATCCATCTGAATTAATTACTATTTCATGAGCTATTCCTCTATGAGCTCCATTTTTGCCTCTATTAACCACACCACCTGCGGCTGTTACAGCAACTTGCATTCCCCAACAAATTGCAAGAATATATTTAATTCTTTTTTGACATTCTTTCATAAATTCAATTTGTCTTCTAATCTCTTTTGTATCGCTGTAGATATTAAGGCTACTGCCACCCCAAATTAAACCATCATATTTGTTTAAGTCTTTAACTTTATCAAAAATATCTTTATCTGAAGAAGGATTTACTGAGTCAATTTCAAGGCTGTTTGTGTAATAACTAATGCTCTCTTGAAGACTCTCCGTGTGTGTTTTAATTCCATTTTCAGTAAATTCTTGATTTGCTTCTTTTAAATTACCTTCAACAAGTAAAATTTTTTTCATTAAAATAGTTCTCCTGTAATACTATGTTGGTATAGAGTTTTCATATCATTGACAGTTAATTTCTTTGGATTACCATTTGTTGAAGGGTCAGCATGTGCCATTTCTGATAATTTATCTAAATCAATTTTATCTTTTTCAACTATTTCTGAAAGTGTATGGGGAATGTTAAATTCTTTTCTAAGATCTAAAATCCATTGAAGAAATTTATCAAAAGATTTTTCTAAACCCATATAATCACATGCAGATATAATTTTTTTTGAAATTTCTGTTCTATTAAAAGTTAAAACATATGGCATAAATATAGCATTTGATAAACCATGATGAACATTAAATTGTGCATTTACAGGATGACTTAAAGAATGAATTGCACCCAATCCTTTTTGAAATGCTGTAGATCCCATGCTGGCTGCTGCTAACATTTCTAATCTAGCATTAATATTCTTTCCATTCTTTACGGCTTCATTTAAAGAATTTTTAACTAATCTCATGCCCTCTAATGCAATTCCATCTGCCATGGGATGAAAACCAGGTGCGCAAAATGCTTCCAAGTTATGAGCTAAAGCATCCATTCCTGTTGCAGCAGTAATTCTTGGAGGAAGATCTAATGTCAATATTGGATCAAGTATCACAATTGTGGGCATAAATTTTGGATGAAATATTATTTTTTTTACCCCAGTTTCCTCATTAATTATTGCTGAAGCTCTTCCAGTTTCTGATCCTGTTCCAGCTGTTGTAGGTATTGCGATAATTGGAGAAATCTTGCTCTCATCTGCTCTTTTCCAATAGTCACCAATATCCTCAAAATCCCATATAGGCCTTGTTTGTCCACACATAAATGCAATTGCTTTACCAACGTCTAAGGCACTCCCTCCACCAAACGCTATAACACCGTCGCAAGAATTATTATTATAAATTTTTACTCCCTCAGTAATATTTTTGCCTGTAGGATTTCCAGTAAAGTCTGAGAAAACATCTATTTTACCAAAACTATTTTTAAGATTTGCAATAATTTCTAAAGTCATGGGTAAAGACACAAGATCTTTATCGGTTACAAATAATGGTTTCCTTACTTTTGATACATTGCAAGATTCTATTAAATCTAAAGATCTTTCTTCACCAACCCAAATATTTGTTGGATAATTCCAATTTGATTTCATTTACCAATTAATTTCTAATTTTTTATTTTCACAAATTGTTTGAAGCATACTAAACATAAGTGGAAAATGTTGTGGATTTAAATCTTGTAAAATTTTTGGTCCAATTTCTATTGCTAACTGTGCTCCTTCAACTGTAATATTTTTCATAAATTTTTCTTTTGCATCATTATATAAATAGCCTTCACCTAAATATTTTCCCATCAAACTATTTCTGCCTCCTATAGCACTTACATATAAATCTCCAAGACCTGATAAACCATAGACTGTTTCTGCTTTGCCTCCATAATGAGATACGAATTCAACCATCTCTGAAATAGATCTATGAATTAGAGATGCTGCTGTATTTAAAAAAAATTTTGATTGAATTTCTTTTGGAGCTTTAGAATTACTTAATCCTTCAGATGCACCAATTAACATAGAATAAATATTCTTAATCGCACCTGATAACTCTACTCCATTAATATCCTCTGATATTTCAGTAGAATAATAGTTTGTAGAGATAATTCCTTTTAATAATTGAGCTTCTTTAACTTTTTTATTTGCAATAATTGTTCCTGTTCTCATTTTGTTTGCTAAACCAGCTGCTAAACAAGGTCCTTTGATAGCTGAAATATTAATTTCAGAATGACCATCTTTACTTAATAGGGTTCTAATTTTATCTGAAAGTGTAGTAAGTTCATTATCAAGTATTGATAAGCCTTTTGTTAATAAAATAATTGGTATCCCTTTTTTATATTTTTTTGATATTTGCTGAACAAACCACTCTATCCCTATTGAACTTACACCACATACTAAAACATCTAGATCTTGGTCTAAAATAGTTTGTAATTTTTCAAATTTTTCAAATTGAATGTCATTAGATAATTTAGTTTTTAAAGTTGGATGAATTTGATCATTAGATTTTATCTTTTCTATTAAATCATTTTCTAAATGAGTTCCTACAATTGTTACATCATTTTTGTTATCAACACAGGGTACTGCAAAAGCAGATCCCATCGCACCAGCACCTATAATTATTATTTTTTTCATAAGCTATAATTAAGCTAAAGTTTTTCTAATTGCTTGTTGCCACCCTTGCAATAGGTTATTTCTTAATTTTTGGCCAATTTTTGGTTTAAAAATTGCATCTTTTTTCCATTTATTTTCTATTTCATTAAGAGATTTAAATTCACCAGTTTGATAAGCAGCAAAAAATGCTACACCAAGTGCCGTGGTTTCCTCAATTACTGGTCTTAGTATGTTAATGTTTAAAATGTCTGATAAAAATTGTGCAAACCAGTTGTTGGTTATCATTCCGCCATCAACTTTAATAATTTTGGCTTTAGATCCATCTTTTCTCATAGCTTCAAATAAATCATAGCTCTGAAAAGCAACTGACTCAACAACAGCCCTTACTAAATTTTTCCAATCTGAGTTTCTTGTTAATCCTGTAATAATTCCTCTAGATTCTGAATTCCAATAAGGAGCTCCCAAACCTGTAAAAGCTGGTACTACATAAATTCCATCGTTGCTTTTTTTTGATTTTGCAATTTTTTCTGTTTCGTATGCATTGTCTATCAATTTAATTTTATCTCTTAACCATTGAACACCTGCACCAGCAATGAAGATTGAACCTTCTAATGCATATGTATTTTTATTTTTTAATTGATAACAAATTGTAGTTAATAGTTTATTCTTTGATAAAATTTTTTTATTTCCAGTATTCATTATTGCAAAAGCGCCTGTTCCAAATGTGCATTTGACAGAACCTTTATGAAAGCAAGCCTGACCTACGGCTGCAGCTTGTTGATCGCCTAAAACTGCATTAATTGGAATTTCTTGTCCTAAAATTTTTTTAGAAGTTGTTCCAAAAAAATCAGCAGAATTTTTAACTTCTGGTAAAATTGATTTAGGTATACCTATTTTTTTTAATATTTCCTCATCCCACTTATTAGAATTAATATTATACATTAAAGTTCTGCTAGCATTAGTTGCGTCTGTTAAATGACTATCTTTATTTGTTAGTCTCCATATTAAAAAAGTATCTATAGTCCCAAACATCAATTGATTATTTTTTAAAAGTTTTTTTGTTGATGAAATATTATCTAAAATCCACTTAATTTTTGTTGCAGAAAAATATGGATCAATAAACAGTCCAGTTTTTTTTCTAAATAAATTTTCTAATTTTTTTTTTTTTAAATTTTCACAAATTCTATTTGTTCTTCTATCCTGCCAAACAATTGCGTTATATACTGGTTTACCGGTATTCTTATCCCAAAGAATTGTTGTCTCTCTCTGATTTGTTATTCCCATTGTAATAATTTTAGCTTTAATTTTATTACTTTTTTTAATTACATCTTTTATTGATTTTAAAGTTACTCTCCAAATTTCCTCTGGATCATGCTCAACCCATCCTAGATTTGGAAATATTTGTTTAAATTCATGCTGTGATGAAAAAATTTTTTTTCCATTTAGATCAAACAAAATTGATCTCGATGATGTCGTTCCTTGGTCTATAGATAGTATTAATTTTTTCAAAAATTCTCACTTCAATTAGATTTTTTTTATTGTAATTTTTGAAAAATTGTTAGTAAAGTATATTAATTAAATTTTTATACTGGAGAAATAATTAATGACTAAAGTAGCTATAATTGGTGCAGGTCCATGTGGGCTTTCAATGCTTAGATCGTTTGAGCAAGCTGAGAAAAAAGGTGAGAAAATACCAGAAATCGTTTGTTTTGATAAACAAGATGATTGGGGTGGTCTATGGAATTATAGTTGGAGAACAGGTTCAGATCAATATGGAGATCCTGTTCCAAATAGTATGTATAGATACCTTTGGTCAAATGGTCCAAAAGAATGTTTGGAATTTGCTGATTATTCATTTGATGAGCATTTTGGAAAACCAATACCCTCTTTTCCACCAAGAGACGTTTTATATGATTATATATTGGGTAGAGTCTCTAAAGGAAATTTAAAAGATAAAGTAAAATTTAATCACTGTGTGATGGGTACAAATTTTGATGGTCAAAAATTTGAGGTTACTTATCGTGATAAGAAAAATGATAAAATATCAAAAGATATTTTTGATTATGTGGTAGTTTCTACAGGTCATTTCTCAGTCCCATTTATTCCTGAATATCAAGGTATGAAATCATTTCCAGGAAGAATTATGCATTCACATGATTTTAGAGATGCAGAAGAATTTAGAGATAAGAATGTTGTGGTTTTAGGAAGTAGTTACTCTGCTGAAGATGTAGCGCTTCAATGTCATAAATACGGTGCGAAAAGTGTAACAATAGGTTATCGACATAACCCTATGGGATTTAAATGGCCTAAGGGTATGAAAGAAGTTTTTCATCTTGATAGACTTGAAGGAAGTAAAGCAATTTTTAAAGATGGTCACGAACAAGAGACAGATGCAATCATACTATGCACTGGTTATCTTCATCATTTTCCATTTTTATCAGAAGAACTTAAACTACAAACGTCTAATAGATTGTATCCACCAATGTTATACAAAGGTGTAGTGTGGCAAAATAATCATAAACTTTTATATCTTGGTATGCAGGATCAATTTCATACATTTAATATGTTTGATTGTCAGGCTTGGTTTGCAAGAGACGTTATAATGGAAAAAATTAAAATCCCAGATACTTCAGAAGTAGAAAATGATATTAATAAATGGGTATCAATGGAAGAGAAATTAGAGAACCCTGATCAAATGATTGATTTTCAAACTGAGTATACAAAAGAACTTCATGCAATGTCTGATTATCCTAAAATTGATTTTGAATTAATTAGAAAACATTTTAAAGAATGGGAGCACCATAAAGTTGAGGATATTATGACTTATAGAAATAAATCATTTTCTTCTCCTGTTACTGGTTCAGTAGCTCCAGTACATCATACACCTTGGGGAAATGCTATGGATGACTCTTTAAAAACATTTTTAAACAAATAAAATGAATTAAGCTATTTTAAAAAAATTGGCTTAGTTATCCTCTTTTCTAAAAAAAGGAATTAGAAATACAAAGCAGGCTGCAAAAAAAAACAAACTTCCAAACATTGCCCAAAAACTGCCGATACTAGAAATAATAAATCCAACTGCTGAAATAATAAACATTAACCATCCAATAAAGTTAATTGTCTTATTTTTCATAATTTTTTAAATTTTAATTAATCAATTCCAAGGTGTTTTTTTCTTTGACCAACCCAAGTTCTTATTAAATTATCAAAAATCAAACCTATAAAAGCAACACAAATACCTAATGTTAAGCCTATTCCAGCACCTTTTTTGTCTGACAGTGCTTTTAAAATGTATTGTCCTAAATCTTCAGTTCCAATAAACGCTCCAATTATCACCATAAATAGAGCAAATACTATTGTTTGATTTAATCCAAGCATCATATGAGGAAATGCTAGAGGAAACTCTATTTTAAATAATCTTTGAAATTTGGTAACTCCAGACATGGTAGCTGCATCATGCAAAGCAGTTGGAACACTTCTAAGACCTTCTATAGTATATCTTGTAGCGGGTATAGTTGCATAAACTATCACCGCAATTAATACTGATGTATCTGTTATTCCAAAAAGCATCATTACAGGAATTAAATATACAAATGATGGAAATGTTTGAAAAATATCACAAACACCTAACATAAAACTTGCTGAACTTTTATTTTGAAAGCACAAAGTTCCAACTGTAAATCCAATTATGCAAGATATGATAACTCCAAAAGTAGCCATATATGTTGTAACCAAAGCTCTATCCCACCAAGGGCTTAAGGCTATAAATAATGTTAACCCACAAACAACTAAGGCAGAACGAATACCACCTATTATGTAGCCTGCTCCAACAACTAAAACTAATGTAGCAACAGCAGGCATTCTTAAATATAACGCTCTCATTGGCTGAAGAACGTCAACAATTAACCAGGTATTAAATGCTTTTATATATACAAAGAATGTATCAAAAATCCAATCAACACCTTTGTTCCAAAAATCAGCTGTTGATATTCCTTTATTGTGTGGAACTTCAAAAAGATAATTATACCCTTCTTTAAAATAAAATGATCCAAAATATGCAAATAAAATTCCTAATATTATTGCTGTGATAAAAAAGAATGTATTTTTATGACGTTGAAAAAAAGTTAAATTACCAAAATAATCAATTTGTTTATTAGCCCACGCTAATGACATTTTATCTAATAGTATGGCGATCAGACTGATACATAAACCTGCTTCTAAAGCTAATCCAATATTCAATTGATTTAATGCTAACAATAAATTGAAGCCCAAACCTTTTGCTCCAATAAAAGCTGATATAACTGCCATAGAGAAACAGACCATAATAACTTGATTAACGCCAATCAAAATATCTCTTCTAGCGGTAGGGATAAGCACTTTTGTCATTAGTTGCCAATTAGTACATCCACTCATTTTACCAGCCTCAATAACTTCTGGAGATATTCCTCTAAGACCTAACAAAGTTAATAATATCATTGGTGGAACCGCAACAACCATAGTTATAATTACTGCTGCATGATCACCAACTCCAAAAAGAACAATTGCTGGGACTAAAACTGCGTATTGAGGCATTGTCTGCATTACTAATAGTATTGGGTACAAAGCTTTCTCAACTCTTTTACTTTTGAATGCTGCAATACCTAAACTTAAACCAAAAATAAATGATAATGGTGCTGCTACTAATATAAAAGAAAGTGTTTGCATTGAAGGTTTCCATTGACCAAAAATGGAAATATAAATCATGACTATGGCAGCAAATGAAGCTAAACCCTTGCCACTAAGCTTGTAAGCTAAAATTGTTGCTCCAGCCGCAACAATGGTCCATGGTAATCCTGGTAATTCTGCCCAAGGATTTGCATCAATCCAATCCCAACTTGAAAATGCAACAATAGTATTAAGTCCCCCTAACAAAATTTCTCTAATTAAATCAATAAGAAAAGTCATAAAAGAGGTTACATTTCGCGTAATTTGCAACACTAAAGGTCGAGTTTTAAATTCTTGAGTATCTTCGTTCCAAAACTCCATTGGCATCCATTCATTCATTAAGAAAAATAATGAGTCATTTATCCAAATAGGTAGCCATCCAAGAAGTGGTGGCAATCTCCAAAAAACGTCAAAAGCGTAATATCTTACCTCTTTACCGAATAAAACGTATGAGCTTTGGTTCGGGTCTTTAATAAATTCTGCTTGTCCTCTTATAAATTTATATGTTTCAGGAACATCAATAGCAAAACAGAGTGCAAAAAATACAATTAATAAAAATAACCACTGAAATAGCTTGGGGTATTTTTTCATTAATTCCATAATCTAACTATTATTTTTTCCGTCCTCCAAAGACTGTGTTGATTATTTTTGATGGATTAATAGAACCTATGATTTCATTATTATTATCAATTACAGCAACTGTTTTTTCTTGCGTTAAAATTTTTTCTGCAACATCTTCAATTATTTCATCTTTTGAAACTTTTAAGTCACTTAAATTGTCTGTTGTAGATCCATCCATTACATCCTCTATTAATAAAACTTTTTCTCTAGGAACTTCCTCAGTAAATTTTCTTACATATTCAGTTGCTGGGTTTAATACAATGTTAGCTGGTGTATCTAATTGTTCAATAATTCCATCTTTCATGATTGCAATTCTATCTGCTAGTTTTAAGGCTTCATCAAAATCATGCGTGATAAACATGATTGTTTTTTGTAATTTTTCTTGAAGTCTTAGAAACTCGTCTTGCATTTCTTTTCTAATTAATGGATCTAATGCAGAAAAAGGTTCATCTAAAAACCAAATATCTGGTTCTACAGCTAATGATCTTGCAATACCTACCCTTTGTTGTTGGCCTCCAGAAAGCTCTCTTGGAAAATAATTTTCCCTTCCATCAAGTCCTACAAGTTTTACCATGTCCATTGCTTTGCTAATACTATCCTCTGTTTTTATTCCTTTAACTTGAAGTGGAAAAGCAATATTTTCTACAACTGTTTTATGAGGTAGTAGGGCAAAACTTTGAAAAACCATTCCCATTTTGTTTCTTCGAAGATCAATTAACTCTTTGTTATTTAATTGAAGTAAATCTTGACCTTCTATAAAAATTTTTCCACCTGTTGCATCTGTTAATCTTGAAATACATCTTAATAAAGTTGACTTACCTGAACCAGACAAACCCATTACAACTAGCATTTCTCCTTTTGAAACTTCAAAAGAGGCATTGTTAACTCCTACAATACATCCGTTTTCTTGAAAAGTTTTTGCGTCTACATTGCCGTTAGATTCATCAAGCATTTTTTTGGCGTTTTCTCCAAAAATTTTATAAACACCTTCACATTTGATTATTGGATCAGACATAGATTGCAATTAAGTTATACGAAATTAAGATAAAATAAAATCGATATAATTTGTTTTTTCCTCCTTAAAAATTTTTAATAAAATAAACTCTTGTATCAATTCCTGTGCTTAAAAAACTCAAAGCTTCACCACTCACAGTAATTGTTTCGTCTACGCCAACGTTTTTTCCACTGACTACAAAACCTGCAAAACATTTACTTTTTTCTTTGTCCCATTTAACAAAAGTTTCACTTATTTTGTTACCATTCATAGTATAAATTTCGTGCGCTCTGTGATTTAAAAAATTCGCACCCATAATTGCACGCTGTGGAATAAGTTTTGTAGCATTACATACTTTTTCATAAACATCGTCAGTTAATCTAAAATGATCAGTTCCATCAAAAGATACTAAAATTCCTGAAGGTAGACTCGAAATTAACTTATCTAATTTTCGTGTTTGTGCAATTCTTTCCTCTTCAATTTTCATTTTTGCAACCAGCTCTTCCCCTTCTCCAAAAATATTATTTAAAATAGCAAAAGAAGATATTACAACTATCATTAGTAGTGCTAACCCACCAAATTGTTTAATAGATTCAGGTAACTCTTTTATTTTATAAAAATAATTTTCTTTTGACATTTATTCTTGCAACTTTCCGTTTGTCCAAGTTCCTGTTTTTTGTTTTCCATCTGACCAAGTAAAAGTTCCTTCTCCATTCATAAAGCCATTAACCCATTCCCCTTCATAAGTTGATCCATCAGGGAAACTAAGAGTTCCTAAACCACTCCACAAACTATTTTTAAATTCACCCTTGTATATATATCCATTTGGCCAAGTTTCAGTTCCTTGACCATGTTTTTTTGTTCCAACCCATTCCCCTTCATAAGTTGTTTTATCTGTATAAACCCATTTACCGTAACCATTTTCACAATTTCCTTCTTTACATCCAGTGCTTCGTGCTGATGCTGAAGATGTAATTATTAAACTCAAAATTATGCTGATTAAGTATTTTTTCATTTTTATATTTTACACAAAATCTATTAAAAAAAAATTAGACTTTTTTCTCCTTTTTACTACATGAAAAAAATGAAATATATTTTTCAGAATTTTCACTTTTAATATTTTTAGTAATTTCATGAATTAATTCACCAGATTTTCTATCTATAATAGCAGACTCAGAGTATTTTTTTTCTTCATCAATCGATTTAAACAAAACTACATCTTTATTTACAACTTTAACATTTAACTTATCTGATTTTGAAAGAAACAATGATAAACCTTTTATTAAAAGCTTTTCTGGTTTAATTGCTTCGATTTCAAATTTATCTATACCTTTTTCATTTAAGTCTTTCGCTAAAAAAGTTTGATAATTATATTCTGAATTTTTAATTATTTTTTTATCTAAATTACATTTAAAGCTTAAATTAATATTTTCTTGGATATTTATGTCTTGCGCAGATGAAAAATTAATAAAAAATGAACTAACAAATAAAAGTAAAGAATACTTTTTCATAAAATTAATCTTTTTTATTATCATGTAGAAATTAAACCTTAAAAAAAAATCCCCCCCAACTTTGTTGGGGGAGATTTATTAATTTATTGTGACTTGACCTTAATGAGCGTGGGTAAATTCTTCCCAAACACTCTTATTGTCAGCTAACCATTTTTTGGCTGCATCTTCATGAGTCATTTTGTCAACGTCAACTAAAGCTGCCATTGCACCAATTTGACTTGTAGAAAATGACATCTTTTTGAACGCTGCAGCTGCTTTTGGATGAGTTTTTGGAAAATCAGCATTAACTGCTTTTTTCAAATAACCATCTGGCGAACCACATTTTCCATCACCACCATCTTCTGGTCTACAACCAGCAGTATATGGAGGGAAATCGATAAATGTAAAACCAGCACCATCAGTAAAGTTTGGTGTCCAGTTAAAGATTATAGTTCCTCTTCCTTCTTTTTTAGCTGCTGATAATTCTGCCCAAAGTGCATCGGCACTTCCTGCAAATTTAACCATCCAAAGATCTCCTAAACCTAAAGCATCTACCCTTTGAGGTATTAGATCTCCATGCCAAGTTTGTGGACCTTCAAGCATTCTTCCTTTTCCACCAGAGTCTGGTGTTACGAAATTTTTCGCACAATCAGGATTTTTTAAAGCAGTCCAGTCTGGTAAACCTGGGCATAATCCTTTTTCAGCAACCCAGTTAGGATAACCCATATCCTCTAAAGTTCTTGCTTCATGATCGCCGTAGTCAAGTAAACCACCTTTGTCTAAAGCTGTAGTAAATGACTTACCAAAAGCAGATTCCCATACTTCGTGAGATAAACTTACGTCACCAATTCTAATTGACTCGTAAACTGCTTGTGAGTCTGCATTTACATAACTCACATTGTTTCCCATACTTTCGAAAATACCACCAATAACATAAGCCATTACAATTTGGCTTGACCAGTTATGAGTTGGAATTACGATGGGCTTTTTACTATCCGCTGCGTTTGATACTCCTGTGAAACTTACCACAGAGATTATCAGAGCAGATATTAATGATGTTATTTTTTTCATTTTTTTCCCCTCTTTTAATATATTAATTTGAAAGTATGTTCTGAATTAAACTTCTAGTCAACTCGTTTTGATTATAATAAACTTATAAAAAATATATATAAATTGGGTAAAATGTTAGGGACTAGCAACGATATTAGGAATCCAGGTCTAAGAACTTTACCACCAGGGGTTGAAAGATATTTTGTCAAAGGTGGTGGTTTATCTGTAATCGAAATATTTCCAGAAGATAAAATTGAAATAATTAATGATGAAGGAAAACAAATATGTGAAATAGTTGTATTTGATGCACAAGGTAAACCAGATTTATCCATTTTAAATTTAAGAGAAAATGCCAATGCTGATTTCTCAAAAAAAACAATTACAAATGACGAAAAAATTACAAAAATTTTTAAGAAGAGGAATTTAGATCTCAATAAAGCTAAATCGTCGATTATCTTTAATGAGGATTGTTTAATGGGAGAAAAAATAATTCTATCATCAAAAGATAAATGCTTTGTCTTAATTGCTGCACCTGGTCATCCTCTTAATGTTCATGAACAAAATCCACCTACTGATTTAACAATTTTTGTAAATAGAGCAAAATTTTCTGAAACAGACGAGCAATTTATTTTGCCAGATCCTCTTAGTGATCCAATAGTTGAACAGCTTGTTAAAAGAAGAACCGCAGAAACTTATGAGGTTAAAGCAGGAGAATATATACAAATAATTGATACAGGTGGAAGACAATGCTCTGATTTTTTAGCATTTGATAGCCATAAATTAAATGATGGTATTGAGAGTATAATTGATGACAAAGCTACCAGAACATTTATGGGTAGTGCATATCCTGGTCCAGGATTATTTTCAAAATTTTATGATGGAAATCATGAGGCAATGATTGAAGTTGTAAGAGATACAGTTGGAAGGCATGATACTTTTAATTTAGCCTGTACTTCGAAATATTATGAAGATCTTGGTTATATGGGTCATATAAATTGTACTGATAACTTTAATAATGGTTTGGAAAAATATGATATTGATCCTCGAAAAAGTTGGTCTGCAATAAATCTATTTTTTAACACTGGGATTGATGCAAATAATGTTGCAACATTTGATGAACCTTGGTCAAGACCTGGTGATTATGTTTTATTTAGAGCTCTTAAAGATCTAACGTGTATATCATCTGCTTGCCCTTGTGATGTAGATGCTGCTAATGGGTGGAACCCTACAGATATTTTTGTTAGAACTTATGCAAAAAATAACAAATATTCAAAAGCAATTGCATTTAGAATGAAAACTGACTCTGAACCAAAATTAACTCAAGAAACTGGTTTTCATAAAAAGACATCTGAATTAACAAGAAATTTTATTGAGTATAAAGGTTTTTGGTTAGCTAATAACTTTACAAATTCAGGAACAATAAAAGAGTACAATGCTTGTAGAGAAAGTGCGATAGCAACTGATCTTTCTCCTCTAAGAAAATTTGAAATCTTAGGTCCTGATGCAGAAAATTTGATGCAATACACTTTAACACGAAATGTTAAGAAATTATCTGTAGGTCAAGTAGTTTATACGGCTATGTGTTATGAAAATGGATGCATGTTAGATGACGGTACTCTATTTAAATTTGGACAAGATAATTTTAGATGGATTGGTGGAGATGAATACAGTGGTGAGTGGCTAAAAGAGCAAGCTAAAAAGAAAAATTATAAAGTTTGGATCAAATCTGCAACAGATCACATTCACAATATTGCTGTACAAGGGCCAAACAGTAGAAAAATTTTAGAAAAATTTGTTTGGACAGCCCCTATTCAACCATCAATAACTGAACTTGAATGGTTTAGATTTAATATTGCAAGAATAGATCATGAAACTGGAACACCAATTGTAATTTCAAGAACAGGTTACACTGGAGAACTTGGATATGAAATTTGGTGTCACCCAAAGGATGCAGGGGAAGTTTGGGATAAAGTTTGGGAAGCTGGGAAAGAATTTGATATAACACCTCTTGGATTAGAAGCTTTAGATATGGTTCGTATTGAGGCTGGGCTAATATTTTATGGATATGAATTTGATGATCAAACAGATCCTTTTGAGGCTGGAATTGGTTTTACCGTACCTCTTAAAACTAAAGAAGATGATTTTATAGGTAAAGAAGAGTTAATAAAGAGAAAAGCAAATCCACAAAAAAAATTAGTTGGTTTAGAACTTGTTGGACATGAACCAGCTGTAAATGGTGACTGTGTACATGTAGGTCGAGGACAAATTGGTGTAATTACAAGTGGTATGTTATCTCCGAAACTTGGAAAAAATATAGCTTTGTGTAGAGTAGATGTAAAATATTCTGAAGTTGGAACAGAAGTTGAAATTGGTAAATTAGATGGTCATCAAAAAAGAATTGGTGCAAAAGTTGTACCTTTTCCTTTTTATGATCCAACAAAATCTAGGGTCAGAGCTTAATGAAAGGCACTAAAGATTTATTGGAGTTTTGGGAAGATCAAGTAAGGCGCTCTCACAGTTCTAGTAATTATTTTTTTCGAAAATCACCATCTCATTATCATATGATGTTATTAGTAATGAATTCATATAAACAAGGTGAAAAGTTATCAGTTGAAGAGCTAAAAACAAAACTATTTAAAACGTCTAGACCTAAATCAGCATTAATTATTAATGAAGCATGTGAAAATAATTTTTTCTATTTAGAAAAAACATCATCAGATCAAAGAAAAAAAAATATTAAACCAACCGATTCATTTGTTAAAGAATTTGATGAATATATGGAAAAATTAAAAAATTTAGAACTTTAATTTTCTAGTTAGCGTATATTTTAAATAAAATCAGCTTATTTTCTATCTAATACTTCTTTTACTGTTTCACCCATAACAGATGGATTTTTAGAAATCGTTACACCACAGTCTTTTAAAAGTTCTACTTTTTCAACTGCACTTTCTCCGTAAGCTGAAACAATTGCGCCGGCATGACCCATCACTCTTCCCTTTGGAGCGGTTAATCCTGCAATATAACCTATTATAGGTTTTTTCATATTTTCTTTTGCAAATTCTCCAGCTGCAACCTCTTGTGGTCCACCAATTTCACCAATCATTAAAATTACATCGGTTTCATCATCAGTTTCAAATTTTTCAATGATATCTCTAAAAGAACTTCCGTTAATTGGATCACCTCCAATACCAACACTTGTGGAGACACCAATATTTAAATTTTTTAATTGTTGTGCTGCTTCATATCCTAAAGTTCCAGATCTGCTAATAATTCCAACTCTGCCCTCTTTATAAATATGACCCGGCATAATTCCCAGCATTGATTTACCCGGGCTTATTATTCCTGCGCAGTTAGGTCCTACTAATGTCATTTTTTCTTTTCTGGAATATCTTCGCATGTATCTTTTTATTCTAATCATGTCATGTGAAGGAATTCCATCCACAATAGCAACACAAGTTTTTATTCCTGCATCTGCAGCTTCCATTGCTGAGTCAGCAGCAAAAGCTGGAGGAACGAATAATATTGAAGCAGTGGCTCCTGTTTCTTGAACAGCATCTTTCACTGTATTGAATACTGGTCTATCTAAATGTTTTTGACCACCTTTTCCTGGCGTTACTCCTCCAACAACATTAGATCCATACTTAATCATTTCTTCAGCATGAAATGTTCCCATTTTTCCAGTGAACCCTTGAATTAATATTTTTGTATCTTTTTGAATAATTACTGCCATTTAATTATTTAAGTGCTGCAACTGCTTTATTTGCGGCATCCTCCAAAGTATTTGCTTCAATATAATTTAGTTTGCTATCTTGAAGAATTTTATTTCCTTTTTCAACATTAGTTCCCGCTAATCTAATTACTAAAGGAACTTTAACCTCTATTTTTTCTAGCGCTTGGACTATTCCTTCAGCAACCCAATCACATCTATTTATTCCAGCAAAAATATTTACTAAAATAACTTTTACTTTTTTATCCATGGTAATTAACCTAAATGCTTTAACTATTTTTTCTGGAGTTGCTCCTCCACCAACATCAAGGAAATTGGCTGGCTCACCTCCAGCTAGTTTAATCATATCCATAGACGCCATGGCTAGCCCAGCTCCATTAATAATATTTCCAATATTTCCCTCTAAACTCACATAATTTAGCCCTCTATCAGACGCATAAACCTCTTTTTCATCTTCTTGAGTTTTATCCCTTAATTCAGACACTTTATCTCTTCTAAACATTGCATTATTATCAAAACTCATTTTACAATCTAAAGCTAAAATTTGTTTTTGTTTAGAAATCACCAACGGGTTTACCTCTACCATTGTAGCATCTAGCTCACTAAATGCTTTGGCACATCCAATAATTGTTTCTGAAGCCCTTCTAATTAATTCTGGTTCAATACCTAATCCAAATGCAAGTTCTCTTGCTTGAAAATTTTGAATACCGACTGCAACTTCAATTTTAGATCTTATGATTGTTTCTGGTTTTTCTTTAGCAATTTCTTCAACACTCATTCCTCCTTCTGTTGAAGCTACAACCATTATACTTTCAGAACTTCTGTCAAAAACTAAACCTAAATATAATTCTTTTTCAATATCAGTTGCTTCTTCAATATAAATTCTATTTACTATTTTGCCCTCGGGTCCAGTTTGATTTGTTATAAGTTTTTTTCCTAATAATTTGTCTGTTGCCTGAGCAACTTCCAAAGGTGAGTTACACACAATTATTCCACCTGCTTTTCCTCTTGCGCCAGAATGAATTTGTGCTTTAACAACCCACTTCGATCCACCGATTTCTCTTGCTTTATTTTCTGCAGTCTCAGGACTATAAACAATTCCACCTCTTGGTATTGTTACTCCAAAACTAGATAAAATTTCTTTTGCTTGATACTCGTGTATATCCATATTTATTTTTTATTAATTAGTTTATCAATATTTACAATATTCTCTGCCATTCTAGCAGATGCTGCATCTATCATTCTACCATCAAGTTGAGCAGCTCCTTTACCTTCTTTCGCAGCTTTATCTAATTCCTCTATAATTCTTTTAGCTTTATTTACTTCGGCTTCAGGAGGCGAAAAAACATCATTAGCAAGCTCAATTTGAGATGGATGAATTGCCCACTTACCTTCTATACCAATAGCCGCTCCGCGTTTTGCAGCTGCAATGTAAGCATCAGGATCATTAAAATCTCCAAATGGTCCATCTATTGCTCTTAATCCATAAGCTCGACAAGTCATAACTAATTCTGATAACCCATGGTGCCACTGATCTCCTGGGTAATCTGGATTTAACCCTCCGATCACAACTGTTCTTGCTCTTAAACTGGCAGCGTAGTCTGCAACACCAAAATGTAATGCTTCTAATCTTTCACTTGATTTTGCAATTTCTTTAATGTTTGACATTCCTAAGGCTGTTTCAATTAAACACTCGATACCAATTTTATTTTTTAATTTTTTGTTAGTTTCGATTTGCGTCAATAAACAATCAACCATATAAACATCGCTAGCAGTTCCAGCTTTCGGTACTAAGATAGTGTCAATATTTTCTCCAGCTTGTTCAACAAGTTCCACTAAATCACTATACATATAGTGGGTATCAAGACTATTAATTCTTACAGAAATTGATTTTCCATTATTTCTCCAATTCATTTCATTTAGAGCTTTTATAATATTTGCTCTTGCTGTTACTTTATCATTTGGTGAAACTGCATCCTCTAAATCTAAAAAAATATAATCTGCTGCAGAATTTAATGCTTTTTCAAACATTTTTGGTGAAGATCCTGGAACAGCTAATTCGCTTCTTTGAAGTCTTGATCTAGCAGGTTTATAGTATTTATGGCTCATAATTTCTAAAATTAACTTAATTTAATATTTATTAAAATGATATTTAAAACGAATAATTAACTCGTATTAAATATATATATAAATTTTAGAACTATAAATAATACTTTCATCACAAATTCATTTTGTTAATAATTAGTTCAATGTCAACTTTACCAAATAAAGCTAAAGTAGTAATTATTGGTGGTGGAATTCACGGTTTAAGCACTGCTTGGAAGCTTTCTGAAACATATAAAAATCCAGGTGACATTGTTGTCTTAGAAAAAAAAGATATCGCGGCAGGTGCGAGTGGTATTGCATGTGGTGTGGTAAGAAATAATTATTTTCAGCCAGCTATGAGAGAGCTAATGGCTCATTCAGTTTCTGTTTGGGAAAGTGATCCCAAAGCGTTTAAATATAATGCTGTAGGATATTTACAAATCTCCCCAGAAGTAATGCATGAAGATGTTGCAACTATCTATGAACAACAAAAAGCTATTGGTTACGACTCTGAATTTATAGAAGGTGAAAAAGATTGTACGAATTATATGAAGGGTATGTTTGATGACTGGCAAGCGCAAGGCATTACTTCTGTGCTTCATGAAAAAAAAGGTGGTTATGCTTTTAACAAAGATTCAATTAAAGCTCTTGAAAATAAGTCCACTTCAAATGGTGTTCAAGTAATGAAAGGTGTAACAGTTAAAGGATTTAAAAGAGGAAGTAACAGTAAAGCTGTTACAGGTGTAGAAACTGATAAAGGAACAATAGAGTGTGAACAAGTTGTAGTAGGAGCAGGACCATGGGCTAGAGATTTTTGGAATATGCTAGAGCTACCAAAAACTGCAAACATTAAGGGTAAAGATGGTAAAATGCACACAACCGACATGTGGACATATTGGATGTTACAAGAAGGTGTGATTGGTGTTGATGCAGACTTTTTAAAAATGAATAATGGACAGCAGCCACCAGTTATTCATGTAGACTCAACAGCTCCATTATATTCCGACAAAACAAAAAAATTAATCACTGACAAAATTTGGGGAATTTATTATAAACCTGATATTGAAGGTCTAGGTGTTCAAGGTGGAACTTCACCTTACATAGTTGATAAACATTTTGATCAAGTAAATGTAGATCCATATGGAATTGAGTCTCCAGAATTTCAAACTACAGAAGCTTTTAATGATATGTGGTGTTCAGCCTTGGCTCATTGTCAAAAAAGATTTGAAGGAAAATCTGATCTTTATAGAAAAGGTCCATCAGGTGGTCTTGGATGTATGACACCAGACTCTTTTCCAATTTTTGATAGATTTTTAGAAAACGTTTATATGATTGCTGACGCAAACCATGGATACAAAATGATTGGTGTTGGTGAGCTTGTTGCAAAAGAAATTCTAGGAACTGAAAGTGATCTTTTAAAACCTTTTAGATTCAACCGTTACGAGAGAGGTGAACTACACCCAACATCCAACAGTCCTTTCCCTTGGAGTTAATTTTTCCAAGCTAATACTTATAAAAATTATATATAATTATTATAGTCAACAAAAATTAGACACTAATTAGATTTTCAGTTAACGTTTCTCTAATACAAAATTTATTCTTGAGGGGGAATATAATGACTGACCTAGAAAAACACGTAAATCAGCCTGGTAGAGCCAAATTAGTTAAACAAGTAAGGGCTAAAATTAATGAACTTGGTATTGAGTATATTTTTTTTCAATTCATATCTGTCACAGGCAGAGTTGTTGGAAAAGGAATTCCAACTGATCACTGGGAAAGAACATGTGAAAAAGGTTTTCAATTAGTTTACGGAGCAACTGCCAACTTGTTTACAGATAGACATGGTAATTATATTGGTTACGGGCCTGAGGCAAAAGAACTCGTGGGTATACCTGATCCAGAAACTTTTTGTCAGTTACCCTGGGATAAAAAAGTTGCAAGAGTATTTGTAACTTGTTTTAGAAACAGAGAAGAAAGAGACAATCCTGGTGCTCATTTAACATCAGATTGTAGAGGAAATTTAAGAATACATGCGCAAGAATTTAAGAAAAAACATGGTTATCAATTAAGAGTTGGTACAGAACCAGAGATGATGTGGCTAACTAAAAATGAAGATGGTACACCTACTGGAAAAGGTTTTTCTAAACCATATTGTTATCATATAGATCAATTCGAGTCTTTGAGACCAGTTTTTATGCAAGTTATGAAATACGCAAGAGCTATGGGTCTAGATATGATTCAAGGTGATCATGAAGATGCACCAGGACAATTAGAATTAAACTGGATGTATGATGATGTTTTAAGAAATGCAGATAGATTATCAACTTACAGACAAATTTGTGCTCAAGTTGCAAGAGAATTTAATCTAATTGCATGTTTTATGACAAAACCATTTATGGGAGTATCTGCAAGTGGGTGTCATACTAATATGTCTTTATGGAAAGGTGGAAAAGATAAAGTGAATAAATTAAGTCACAAATCTATACCTGCCATGGATGAAGTGTTTACTTATGTAGAAGGTGGAACTAATACTTTCATGCCAGATACTAAGGATGTTCAATTACCTGGTAAAGTTGGTTTAAAAGCTATTGGTGGTGTTATGAAACACCTTGGTGCTTTAACTGCAATTGGATCTTCAACAGTCAACTCTTACAGAAGATTATGGGATACAGGTTTCTGGGCACCAGTTTATGCCGACTGGGGATACCAAAATAGAACTTGTGGATTAAGAGTATCAGCGCCTGGAAGATTTGAGTACCGTTCAGTTGACTCGATGCATAATCCATATCTAATGGGATCAGGATTGTTAAAATGTTTTGATGATGGGATTTCAAACAACATCGATCCAGGAAAACCAGAATCTAGAAGCATGTATGAGGCTCAAGCAGCCGGTAAAGAAGTTAAAAAATTACCTTTAAGTCTTGGTCAAGCACTTGACCGTTTAGCTGAGGATGAAGTAATTAAATCAGCTATGCCAGATGAAATGTACAAAGTCTTTCATTGGTATAAAAATGATGAGTGGGAAAGATTTCTAGGTGCAACAACTCAATGGGATCTAGATACATATCTGGATTGTCTACCATAGGTCTTAACAAAAACAGAGGGGTAAAATAATATGTGTGGAATTGCAGGATTAATTCACAGAGGAAAATCTTCTAATGTTGGAAGTGAATTACAAGGAATGCTTCAAGCCTTAAAACACAGAGGAGAAGATTCAACTGGTTATGCTTTGTATGGTGATACAGATGGCAAAAACTTCATTATGCGTTTTAAAGTTGGAGAAAATGTTGGTGAAGGAAGTTCATCAATTATGGAAGATGTCTCTGTGTATGATGAAAGAAAAAAAATAGTTGACGAAACACTTAAAGAATTAGGTGCAAAGATTGTTAAAGAGGAAAGAACTCTTCCCTACTCACTTAGATATGAAATTAGTTATGATAAAAAAGATTTATTAGAATTTTCACAAAGAGTTGAAAGTATTCCAGGAGTAGAAATTCTTTCAATGGGTAAATCTTTAGAGGTAATTAAAGATCTTGGAAATGCAAAAGCAGTATGTGATAGATATTCTTTAGACAAACTTGTTGGCACTCATGCAATAGGTCATGCTAGAATGGCAACTGAGTCTGGGGTTGATATTAAATCTGCACACCCTTTTTGGGGATATCCTTTTAGCGATGTTTCGGTAGTACATAACGGACAGTTAACTAATTACTGGAACAATAGAAGAGTGTTGGAAAATAAAGGTATGAGATTTATGTCTGAGTGTGACTCAGAGTTAATTGCTGTTTATATCGCTCAAAAGATGAGAGAAGGTGCAAGTCTAGAAGAAGGAATGAAAGCATCACTTACCGGTCTTGATGGGGTATTTACTTATTTTGTTGCAACAAAAGATTCTTTGGGAATGGCAAAAGATACTATGGCAGCAAAACCATTAGTTCTTTACGAGTCAGATGATTTGGTTGCTATGGGTTCAGAAGAAATAGCAATAAGATCTGTTCTACCACAAGAAATTGATACATATGATCCATTTGATGGGGAGGTAAAAGTATGGCAAATCTAAAAACAAACGAGAAACAATCAAAAGCCCAGTCAATGGGTATGCACACTGAGGTTTTAACAGGAAGAACTCAACAAAAGTTTTTTAATCCTGATGAAGCTGAAAATTTTTATTACTTTGGTACTTACGACGTTGATTTTAATAAAAGAACAGATCTTGATGTCAAAGATATGTCTGCACCTGAAGCTAATAAAGAGATCGATAATCTTATGAGCCAAGGCTATGGAACTATTGTTATTAAAAATCCTCAAGGAAAACATAGTTTAGGTGTTGGTATACTGAATAAACTAAACTTAATATTTGAAGGAAGTTTGGGTTATTTTGGTATGGGTTCATGTGATGGTCCTACAGTTAGAATTAATGGTAGAGTTGGTTGGTCTTGTGCGGAAAACTTAATGGCTGGTAAAGTTGTGATCGAAAAGAACGCTGGATCATGTTTTGGTGCAGCTATTAGAGGTGGAGATTTAATCTGCAAAGGTAGTGTTGGAGCTAGAACTGGTATTGATATGAAAGGCGGTACAATCATAATTGGTGGTGACGCTGGTGCATTTACAGGTTTTATGATGCAAAGAGGAAGAATTATTATTCTTGGTAATGTTGGAATAAATTTAGGTGACTCTATGTATGATGGGACAATATTCATAGGTGGAAGTATTGGCTCTTATGGTAGTGATGCGATAGATGCTGAACTTACAAAAAGTGATCAAGATTGGTTGAGAAG